>NZ_PJBU01000104.1:0-44600 GCF_002863645.1 Psychrobacter sp. MES7-P7E
TTACAATCATACGCTTTATTGTTACTTTTCCTATCTTGGTTTTAGGTGGTTAACATTATTATACTTATGTCCAATGGCAGTTAAGGTAAACTTTTACTGTTTAAGCGGATAAATGAGCACTACTAAAAGATTAATAAACACGGCTCCCACATCTGCTGCACTATTCTTTAACTTGTTTGACTTTATGTTTTTCCATCTTATAGAGAGGATATTTTTATGAAGAAGTTATTAACCACGACAGTGATGGCCGCTTCGTTGTCAGCACTGACTTTAACTGGTTGTACCAGCACTACCAATTCTGGCGCAGTTGGTGTTGATCGTCAGCAGTTGCTATTAGTGTCTAGTGAGCAAGTATTGGCATTATCTGCCCAAAGCTATGCCAAAACAATACAAGACGCAAAATCAAAAGGTGTGTTAGATACCAATACCGCTCAGCTAAACCGCTTAAAAAATATTGCCAACCGACTAGTTGGTCAAGTTGGCGTCTACCGCGCAGATGCAGCCAAGTGGCAATGGGAAGTACACACTATCAAGTCTAACGATTTAAATGCATTTGTGGTGCCGGGTGGTAAGATTATGTTTTATTCAGGCATCATCGACCGTTTGAACCTTACTGATGATGAGATTGCTGCCATCATGGGTCATGAAATCTCTCATGCACTACGTGAGCATTCACGCGAGCGTCTATCACGCGAGTATGCAACCCAAACTGGTATTGGTCTGGCTGCTAGTATATTTGGCTTATCACAAGGACAGGCTGAGTTAGCTGGTACTGCGGGTAATTTAGGCTTGAGCCTACCCCACAGCCGCACTCAAGAAAGTGAAGCTGATCAGATCGGTCTTGAGCTGATGGCACGTGCAGGTTATAACCCTCAGGCGGCTGTTACGCTTTGGCAAAAAATGCAAAAAGCAAGCCAAGGTGAGCCACCACAATTCCTCAGCACTCACCCAACGAGCAGCAGCCGTATCGCAGAGTTACAGTCATTGATGCCAAAAGTTACGCCTCTATATCAACAGTCGCGCCGCTAATAAGTAGATAATTAGCTACTCCTACGCTTTAGCAGTGCGCATTTAGATATCATAGAAGCAAAGTACAGCCAAAGCGTTGTGCTTTGCTTTTTTAGTTATAGCCAGACATGGCAGGTTTTATAATTGACAAGCATTGTAGTTGATAAGCATTGTAATCGGCAGGGTTTGCAATTGATCGATTTGGCAATCGCACGCTATCCCGCTTATCGTGTCTGTTATAATGCCGATAAATATTATTTGCAGATTGCCCAATCAAATTGCACAAAATACATTGAAGGATTGTTATGAGTACCACACCTACGGCCGACGCACTTCATACTGAATTACAAGCGCTAGAACCGCAGCATATCGAACTGATCAATGAGTCGATGTCGCATGCTGGTTACTTTGAAGGTAAAGAAAGCCACTTTAAGCTCACTATCGTTAGCGATGCATTTGACGGCAAACGACTGGTCGGGCGTCATCAGCTGATATATGGCCTAGTCGCGCCTTTGCTCACTTCACAAGGCGGCCAAGTACATGCCCTCGCCATCCATGCCTATACTCCGACAGAATGGCAAGGTCAAAGCCCTGCGAGTCCATTATGTGCTGGTCAAAACAAATAGACGATTATGTTTGACTCGCAACTAACTATTCTAAATTAGCCTATATACTGCAGTTTTAGAGGGAGCAATATTCAATGAAACACCTACATATGCTGATGGCAGCGCTGACTGTTGCGCTATTTTTATATCAAAGCTACTTAGTACTCAGCGCAGACCGCCGCGCACCACGTGTGGTCAAAATAGCCACGCATATTATCTATGCCCTACTTATCTTGTCAGGTGCGATGATGCTAATGCAATTGATGGGTGCCAACGCTCCTGTCCAGTGGGTGTTTGCCAAAATCATTTTACTTATCGCTGCTATTAGCTCAAGTATCAAAGCGTTTAAGGTTGATGCGACACCTGTGCAAAGAAAAACAGGTATCCTTATCGCTGCCGTTGCTTATATCGGGATCGTCATACTTGCCTTTGCTAAGCCGGCAAACTTATTTTAATAAGCGACTTTCTGTTTTAATAAGCAAACGTTTTAGAAAGCTATCGTTATGTTGATGACATGATACGAAAATTTTTCATCATCGATGGATTTTCAATATCTTAATCACGCTATTTTTGCTATCTTAAATAGATATAAATACAATCACTTAGCCACTGGAGCCATTATGAAAACGTTTACGACAGCGACACTACTAGCTGGCATTTTTGCGCTCTCAGGCTGTGCCTCTACTGGTAACATCACCCCGCAATATGTACCGCCAAGTACTTATCAGAATTATAATTGCCAAGCACTTGGCCAAGAGTATACTCGTGTCAACCGCTATGTCGAAGCGGCACGCAATGAGCAGTCTACCCTATCGGCATCAGGCGTCGGTGTTGGTGTCTCTGCAGGACGCTGGGGTATCTCGCCGAATATCAGCTTTGGTCTAGGCAAGAGCAACAATACCAAAGCACGTGATGCAAAATTATCGCGTCTCTACGGTGAGCGTGATGCAATTGTCCAGTCGGCGCGCATTCAGCGTTGTAGCTTTGCCAATGGCATCAAGATTTATGGTGAGTAAAATTAAGCAAATGCAAAGCTATCTAAACGACTAAGATAGTGCCTGATACCGTAAAATAGTGTATGACACCATAAAATAGTACATGAAATAGAAAAAAAGCCAATATGCAGATCACATATTGGCTTTTTTATAATAGCTACGGTTTTTTGTAAGAAAACATGAGCGCTTAGATAGCTTGGAGAAAAAGTAATCTAGCCTGACTAATACTACGACTGTAAGCTTTGCACCCATTGGATGATTTGATGACTTGGTAACGCGCCTGATTGTCGCGCGACTTCTTTACCATTTCTAAAAGCAACCATCGTTGGCAAGCTGCGAATATTGTAAGGAGCGGCTGCCTGCTCGTATTTATCCGTTTGTACCTTAGCGAAGACTACTTGCGGTAATTGGCTAGCAGCGCTCTTGAACTCTGGCGCCATCATGATACAAGGCTGACACCAACTAGCCCAAAAATCCACGATAGTCAGCACATCATTTTTTTGAATAACCTTATTGGCTGTTTGCGCATTTAGCTCATGCGGACTAGCAGTCAATAATGGCTGACCACATTTACCGCATTTTGGCGCAGCGCTTAATCGTGCAGCAGGCACACGGTTGGTTGCTTGGCAATGTGGGCATACTAGATGAAAACTTTGCTCACTCATTATTTAATTCCTATTCTAATTATTTTGTTATTTCAAATACTGTTCATGAACCATTTTATATAAAAGCTAGTTACGTTGCTTGCTGTAGTTATAGCTGTAGTCGTTGCGTTGATTGATTACATAAATAATTTTAGCATAGTTAATTGGGCTTATCCTTTATGCCAGTTGCTGTGCCACACCGCTATACACATAGCTCATTGGTCGTGGACCAGGCAAATACGCTTCGCTCAACTCATCAATGACAAACCCACCTTCTCTGATAAGCGCCGGAATATCGCGATCTAAATGACACCCACCTGCTATAGGCTTCCAAAAAGGTGTCAATCGATGCTGCCAACGCTCAACAGAAAAATCTGGTGCCAGTCCGTGCTCACAAAATAGTAAGCGACCGCTAGGTTTTAGCACGCGCGCCATTTCTCGAAGCGCCGCCACTGGATCATCAATGCTACACAAGGTAAAAGTCATCACAATCGTATCAAATTGATCCGTATCAGCATGGATACCTTTTACATCGACGGCTATCACTTCAACCGGAATGCCAATGTCAGCTGCACGTTCACGAGCCAGCGACTGCATTTGAGCCGCTGGATCCACACCGATAATAGAAGAGACTTTATTAGCATCATAAAACTGCAAATTCAGACCGCTACCAATGCCAATCTCCAACACCTTACCGAGCGCTTGCGGAACAATTTTGGAACGTGCTTTCATGACATTGCCCGTACTACAGGCAATATCTATCATCTTTGGCAACACATAGCGCTCGTAAGGGTTCATTGCTCTCTCCAGTTATTGCATTATTTAATTTATCCACCAAGGACATTGATCGGAACTTTTAGATAGCGTGTACCATTATCTTCTGTTTCTGGAAAGCGTCCGGCATCGATATTGATTTGTACAGCAGGAATGATAAGGCGAGGCATATCTAAAGTCGCATCACGGCGCTCACGCATCTGCACAAACTCCGCTTCGTTTATACTGTCTTTGACATGGATGTTTTCTAGTTTTTGTGCGGCTACTGTCGTCGTTGGGCAGTGCTGACGACCTTTGCTCGGATAATCATGACACAGATACATGATGGTATCTTCAGGAAGTGCTAGCAGCTTCTGAATAGACTGATAAAGCGTTTTGGCATCGCCACCAGGGAAATCACAGCGCGCTGTACCGACATCAGGCGCAAACAACGTATCTCCAACGAATACCACTGTTTTTTCATCATCAGCGGCTAGATAGGCCATATCGGCACATGTATGACCAGGTACATACATCGCAGTGATAGTAATATTGCCAAGCTCTAAGGTCTCGCCTTCATCTGTTAAAATATCAAACTGGCTGGCATCAGTGCGGAAACTAGTGTCAAAATTAAAAATTTGCTTAAAGATTTTTTGTACTTCGGTGATATGCTGACCGATGACTAATTGTCCGCCAAGGCTTTCTTTTACATGGATGGCCGCTGATAAATGATCTGCATGCGCATGGGTCTCGATAATATACTTGAGCGTCCAATCCTGCTCACGTACAAACTCAATCACTTCATCGACACTGCTGGTATTGGTTCGGCCTGACTTAGCATCAAAGTTCAATACAGGATCGACAATGGCGCATAATTTTTGCTCAGTATCAGCAAGTACGTGGGTATAGGTTTCTGTATCGTTATCTAAAAAAGAATGAACTTGCATGGCGGCCTCTTCAATTATTTATACATAAGTTATTTATACATATTTTGGTTATAGGAATTTTTATCTTTAATTAACCCTTAAGTATGATATTCAGTCGTATATAATGCGTTCCTACGACTTATCTGATGCCACCAATATAACAACCACCATACAATTTATCAATTTATATAATGTAATTAATGATAACTTGCTATATGGCGTGATATCATTGATAATCAACTATATATTGTTCAAAACATCATGGTATCTGTTACCCTCTAATGTAAGGAATTTGTTCTGACTACTTCTATTTCAGCCGAAGGTACACCTACTCGCAGTACTACTGACGATGGGTCATCTGATACTGCAGATTTAGTACCTGCCGATCTTGCCAAGCAAATGCAGCAAGCATCGCTACAAGCCAGCCAACTACTAAAGTCGCTATCGCACCCTGATCGCCTACTTCTTCTCTGTCAATTGACCCAAGGTGAATATTGCGTCGGTGAGCTGGAGGATTTGGTCGGGGTTGGACAGCCGAGCTTATCGCAGCAATTGGGTATATTGCGCAAAGACGAGCTGGTCGCCACACGCCGCGAAGGTAAGCAAATTTACTATAGTATCGCAAGCGAGGATGCGCTAGCTGTACTCGATCTGCTGTATCAACGTTTTTGTGCCAAAGCAGAATAACGCCGCCCTCGCCTAATTATTTGTACTATCTACTGTGGTGATTGATATGTCCTCTATCGTCGCTCGTCTGATTCCAGCTTGGCTGCGTCAATACCAGCTCTCAGCGTTGCCGACTGATCTCGTCGCAGGCATAGTGGTGGGCGTGTTGGTCATACCGCAGAGCCTAGGTTACGCGGTGCTTGCAGGACTGCCGCCTGTCTATGGCCTATATGCAGCGATCGTACCTGTCCTCGTTTATGCGTGGCTCGGCTCTAGCAACGTGCAAGCCGTAGGTCCCGTTGCCATTACCGCCATCATGACAGCCAGTGGCCTACTGCCTTATGCTGAGCAAGGCACTGAACAGTATGCACTGATGGCCAGCCTATTGGCACTAATGGTAGGTGCACTGCTATGGATTGCAGGACGGTTAAAACTTGGCTGGATCATGCAGTTTATCAGTCGCGGTGTGTCCGCAGGGTTTGTAAGCGGTGCAGCGGTTCTTATATTTGTCAGTCAGCTCAAATATCTGACAGACATTCCGGTCACTGGCAATAGTTTGATTGGGTATCTATCTACCATGCAACGCTATGCCAGCCAGCTGCATCCATTGACCTTAGCTATCGGTATTACCGCATTTGCGCTATTGGTTGCCAATCGCTATGCAAGTGAATGGATATGGCAGACGTGGCTATCATCGTCGTATGCCAAATGGGCAGAGCGCTTATTCCCGCTTATTTTACTTGGCATCGCCATCGTACTCAGTATGGCACTGCATTGGAGCACATATGGTGTCGCGACCATCGGTCGTATTCCACAGGGGCTGCCGAGCTTTACGTTACCGCATATCTCAGACTTACAAGAAGCACTCAAACTCTTGCCCACAGCAGGATTGATGGCACTGATCGTATTTGTGTCGAGCAGTTCAGTTGCCAGTACCTATGCGCGCTTGCGTGGTGAGAGTTTTGATGCCAATCGTGAACTGACTGGGCTGGGTCTGGCCAACCTGTCTGGTGGACTGTTCCAAAGTTTTGCGGTTGCTGGTGGTTTTTCGCGTACGGCTATCAATGCCGACTCCGGCGCGAAGACACCACTTGCCAGTCTCGTCACCGTACTGGTAATGATTGCCGCGCTTATAGCCTTTAGCAATGTACTTGCCCCACTACCCTATGCACTACTGGGCGCAACTATCATGGCCTCTATCATTGGCCTGATAGATATTGCGACGTTGAAATCTGCATGGCAGCGTGATCGCTTAGATGGTGCTAGCTTTTTGGCCGCGTTCGTCGGTGTTCTGATATTTGGGCTAAACACGGGACTGGTCATTGGTCTAATGGTGTCATTCGCCAGTCTCATCTGGCAGTCGAGTAAGCCGCACGTGGCTATCGTTGGACAATTGGGCGGTACAGGACATTTTCGTAATATCAATCGCCATGACGTCGTAACTTTTAGCAATTTATTGATGTTGCGTATCGATGAGAGTTTGTTCTTTGGTAATAGTGAATCTGTACATCGACGCATCCTCAATGCCATGCAGCAATATCCCGATGCCAATGAAATCGTATTGATTATGGCCGCCGTCAACCATATAGATTTGACCGCTCAAGAAATGCTTTGTACCTTGAACCACGAATTGGCGTTACAGAATAAGCGCTTACATTTCAGCTTTATCAAAGGTCCTGTAATGGACATCATCGGTCACACCCCATTGATTAGCGAGCTATCAGGACAAGTCTATCTAAGCACCTTAGATGCTGTCGATGCGTTAAAGTAATCTATATTTTGACCACAACAAAGTTGCTGATACATTAATTTCGCTCAACCTCAATTACTATTGTCGCCTACAACACAATATCGCTATGATAGCGCCTGTGTTATGCTAGACGCACTAAATAAGTAATCAATTAACCTAGAAATCGGCCTAAAAAATGCTGATTTATAGTCTTTTGATATTCTTAGCCTAACCTTCAATAATAAATATACCTTAACAAATATAACTGAATCTATTTTATGACCGATGATTTAACGATTTATAAGCAAATATATCCAAGTCAATGCGTTAAGATTGCTGAGCTTGGTTATCGTTCAGTGCTTAATATTCGGCCAGATGCCGAGATTGAGACACAGCCTAATAGCTGCGATTTGGCAACGGCTACCGAACAGGCAAACCTAGCGTATCAGCATCTGCCGTTTGATGATGAGCGCTTAAGTATGCTGACGGTCGAGCAGTTTGCCGATTTCTATCACTCCATGCCCAAGCCTATATTAATGTTTTGTGGCACTGGTGCACGTGCCAAGCTACTATACCAAAGCGCATTGATGCAAGGTCTGTTATAACGATAACCGTCGCTCGAACTAACACGTTTTATAAACCCAACAACACCAATAAAAACAAGGAGCTCTTATGAGCCATGAAGTTAGCTTTACCGGACAAATCACGCCTGACCAAGTGCCTATGATTGCCGAAAATGGTTTCAAAACCATTATTAACAACCGTCCTGATGGTGAAGAGCCAAATCAGCCAACCAGTGCCGAAATCGAAGCAGCCGCCAAAGAAGCTGGTCTTGCTTATAAAGAGATTTCTTTTGCAGGTAATGAGCTAAATCAAACTCACGTTGAAACGTTTGCAGATTTCTTTAATCAAGCTGAGCAGCCAATGCTGATTTTTTGCCGCACGGGTAACCGCTCAAACGGTATCTATGAAGCAGCCAAGCAAATGGATTTACTAGACGACTAGTGCAGCATAAGTAGACTAGAAAGTTAGCGTATTTAGCCCACAGAATCTTGTGGGCTTTTTACTGTGCGTATCATTATGCTCAAAGTGTCATTAGCCACAAACAACTCAATCACTACCTAGTCACTGCCTAATCATTTCCCGATAGCTTCCAACAACCTCGACCAACCTCAATAGTCACGACAAGTGGGTTACTATACGAGCGTAATACCGCTATTATCATTTGATAGGCTTGATCTAGCTTAGTGGTTAAGACACCTCATTAGCTAGACGATTAAATACCTAAACACATGGATTGTGAGCAGCTGCCTGATGACAAGGTTGCCCCGCTGCTATTTACTTTCAAAAAGCCATCTTGATATGGCATTTTAGTTTTACAAGGAATGTTTGATGAATAATACCGCGCTAGCATTACTGCCACTAGCCCTTGCCTACATTATGTTCACTCTAGGAGCAGGGCTAAAACTGAGTGATTTTAAGGTCATTGCCAAATATCCGAAAGCGTTCTTTGTTGGCTTAATCAATCAAGTTGTGTTGGTACCGTTGGTTGCGCTAGCAGTCGTGTTAGTGACGGCTCCGCCACCAGCGATTGCTTTTGGGATTATGCTGATTAGTTTTTGTCCCGGTGGCGTCACTAGCAACATGTTGACCTACTATGCCAAAGGAAATGTCGCGCTCTCTATCGCGTTGACCGGTGTGGTCAGCATATTGTCGGTGATTACATTGCCCATTTTAATTACGTTGGCTTTTGATCATTTTATGAAAGATCAGGCGAACTCTATTAGCGCGATAAAGATTGGCTTAGTCATGTTCTTATTGACCACATTGCCAGTATCTCTTGGTATGCTTGCTCGCCACAAATTTACTGACTTTATGGTACGTCGTAGCAGCCTTCTAAACGGCTTGGCCAGCGTGTTTTTTGTACTAATTGTCTTTGCTGCTATTGCCTCTAACTGGCAACTACTACAATCACAGTTCACTCAAATTGGTTTAGAGCTGGTCTTTATCATTGCTATTTTATTTGCTATTAGCATCTTAATCTCTAGAGTCCTAAAGCTCAGCTGGTTTGATACCAAAACCATCTCAATAGAAACCAGTATCCAAAATAGTACGACGGCTATTACCTTAGCCCCTATCATCATGGGTGTGAGCACACTGCCAGTTATAGCACTGCCTGCTGCTTTGTACGGTGTGCTGATGTATGTCGTTGCGCTGCCTGTTATTTTCCTAATTAAAAACAAGAACTGATTGTAGTAAGTACGAGAAATAAAAAGCGCCCTTCTCAATAAGTGCTCGTCTAAATAAGCGCCCTTCCAAACATTGGAGGGGCGCTTTTTTTGTAATATGATTTAAATGATAAAAATATAGCTCGGGTTATAGACTGGTCAATACTCAAGATTGAGTACATAATAAAATGCTACTGTTATCGCTTAATAGGACTCTATGATGGAAAAACCGCTATTAATTATTGGGAATAAAAACTACTCATCTTGGTCGCTACGAGCGTGGCTATTGCTCAAAGCATTCAATGTTGATTTTGATGAGCAACTTATTGAGTTGTTTCATCCATCAGCACGTTCAACGCTCGAAGCACATTCGCCAACGGGTAAAGTACCTATTTTAGTCTATGGTGAAAAAGATAATAAAGTAACCGTTTGGGACACCTTAGCGATTGCGATGCATGTCAATGAGTACTTTACGGATATTGATATTTGGACAGGTATTGATAAATCTAACGCTGAAAAACGAAATAATAATCAAAGTAGAATAAATAGTGCCTATTGCCAAAGCATCGTGGCTGAGATGCATTCGGGATTGACAGGCATTCGTAATGAGATGCCGATGAATATACGAGCAACGGCTAAGATACAACCAAGTAGTGCTTGTTTGGCTGATATCGCTCGTATCGAAAACATCTACGCCGATTGTTTAAAAGGTCGCTCAGCAGACAGTTTCTTATTCGGAGATTTCACAGCATCCGATGTGTTTTTTGCTCCAGTGGTGCTGCGATTACAGACTTATGCTGATGCGTCTGATATTGCTTTGCAGCCACTGACCAAGCAGTATTGCCAAACTATGCTAAATCATCCACACATACAGGCGTGGCAACAATCAGCACTGACAGAAACTCGAATTATTGAAGAAGATGAAGCAGGAGAAATACTGTCTGTCGTTGGCGTATTGGCGAATAACCATTCATTTTAGGCATAAATAGTATCTTGCATAAAAAAACCACTTTAACTACGTTAAAGTGGTTTTTTCTTTCATGAGAAATAAAGCCTACAGGTACTACTGTTTTTGGTCTAACGCTTCTTTCACTGCTTTTTTACCCCATGCGCTCAAATCGAGATCCAACTTTTCATACTCTTGTGCATCAAATAAAGGCTCTTTAACCCCTGATCTTAACTGACTTGCAAAGTCGTCAAGTAGACGCTTAGCTCGCGGAAATAACATTATCAAGGCCAATAAGTTTGCTAGCGCTAGCACGCCCATCAACGGATCAGCGAAGAAGAACACTGCGGTTGCTGCAGGAGCCACTGCGCCCAAGAATAATACCGCAATCACCACAACTCGCAAAACTAGAGTCGCCATTTTGATATTCTTTTTGATCAAGAAATTAATGGCATTTTCACCCATATAATAGTTATACATAATAGAGCTTAGGGCAAATAGCAATATCGATATGGTGAGAATATACTGTGCCCAATCCCCAAGTTGGGTCGTTAGCGCCTGCTGTGCCAATACAATACCATCGACTTCAGCACCTGGTTGATACACGCCGCTCAGTAAAATCATAAATGCGGTGGCACTACATACGATTATCGTATCAATAAACACAGACAGTGACTGCGAGATACCTTGACTAACAGGATGAGTGGCGTAAGCGGTGGCGGCAATATTAGGCGCAGAACCTAGACCCGCTTCATTAGAGAATAAACCACGCTTCATACCTTGCTCAATTGCCACACCAATACCACCGCCCACGACAGACTCAATGCCAAAAGCATTTTTGACAATCATTACCATCAGTGCAGGCAGTTCTGTAAAGTTAAACGCAATAATAATAAGTGCCATACTGATATAGATTAATGCCATAACAGGAATGACAACGTCAGCTACTTTTGCAATGCGCTGAATACCGCCAAAGACAATAAATCCACCTGCAATCACCAGAACCAGACCCGTTATCCAGCGGTCAATCCCAAAGCTTTCAAGCGCTGAGCCTGCTACCGTGTTGCCCTGAAACGCCACAAACCCGATAGAAAAAGACAGTAGTAGCGAGATCGCATAAATGACAGCGAGCCAGCGATAGTCTTTACCTAACCCATGTAAAATATAGGTCGCAGGGCCACCGCGAAAGTTACCATCATTGTCTCTACGCTTGTAAAGCTGGGCTAAGCTACACTCGACAATGCTGGTCATCATGCCAATTAAGGCCACAACCCACATCCAGAATACCGCTCCCGGTCCTCCTAAAGAGATGGCAACAGCAACACCAGCAATGTTACCGCCGCCCACACGTCCACCGATAGAAACGAGCAACGCCTGACGGGCAGAGATTCCGTCGTCTCCTACTTCATCCGTTTTGAACACACGGAACATACGTTTAAAATATTTAAACTGAGCGAACCTACCTACGATGGTAAATAATAAACCAAAGATAATTAGCATAGGCACGAGCGCCCAGCCCCACGTTAGATCCCCGACTAGGGCAAAAAAAGCTTCAATGTATTCCATGCCTATTTTCCTTATAGTTCATGACGCTATGATAGGTTTTATTGCATACATTATTGCATCAACAACACGAGTTTGTAATGCAAATGTCGAATTTGTAACGTAAATACTGATATTTTCTGAGTGAAATCGCGTTATTTGTTTACTTAAGAGTCCATTTTCTAATTATCAGGATTTTTCTATATAGACGTATTTATGCGATAGCACAAAAAAACCACCTCAACCGAGGTGGCCTTTTATACTGAAACTAAACCGAATAACTTACTGCATGACCAAGTATTCAAACGCTGACAGTGCCGCTTTACTACCTTCACCCATCGCAATGTTAATCTGCTTAAATGGCACGGTGGTTACGTCACCACAAGCGAAGATACCTTTACGATCTGTACGGCAGCGCTCATCGATTTCGATCTCACCAAAGCGGTTTAGATCAACGAAGCCTTTGATGAATCCAGTGTTTGGTACTAAACCAATCTGTACAAACACCCCTGATAAATCACGCTCATGAGTCTCACCCGTGCTGCGATCTTGATAGACGATAGACGATACTTTGCCATCAGTCGCTTTGATCTCTTGTGTCGCTGCACCGGTAATGAACTCAATGTTGGTCTTCTCTTTCGCTTTGTTGATCAGTACTTGGTCAGCTTTTAACTCGTCAGCGAACTCGAGTACAGTAACGTGATTGACGATACCTGCCAAATCTAGTGCTGCTTCCACGCCTGAGTTACCACCGCCGATCACTGAGATGTCTTTACCTTTAAAGAATGGACCATCACAATGCGCACAGAAAGCCACACCTTTACCGATATTTTCTTCTTCACCCGGTACGCCAAGCTTTCTCCACTGAGCACCTGTCGCCAAGATAATACTACGAGTCTCGAACGTCTCACCAGTATTTAGATGGATACTGTAGTTCTCTTCTTCAGTCTCGCCGATTTCTTTAACGCTCACATGCTCTTTTAGCGTGATATTATATTCGGCCAAGTGCTTAACAAAGTTGGTCGATAAATCTGTACCATTGGTTAGCGGCACTGAAATCAAATTCTCAATGTCTTGCGTGTCTTTTACCTGTCCACCGATACGATCAGCGACCATTGTGACTTTTAAGCCTTTACGCGCTGTATAAATGGCTGCAGCCACACCTGCAGGGCCAGCACCGATGATAGTGACGTCTTGCTGCTCTAATTGCTCAGCATCGTCTTCTACTTCTGACAGTAAATCAGGGAACTGCTCTTGCAATTTTCCAATCAATTTAGCAGTGTCGATTAGACCATTAGCAAATGGCTTACCGTTTAAAAATACAGCTGGTACACCTTGGATTTTATTCGCTTCTACTTGCTCTTGAAACAATGCACCATCGATCATCTCGTTGCTGATACCATCGTTTAATAGCGCAAACTGGTTCAATGCCTGAACGACTTCTGGGCAGCTATGGCATGACAATGACACGTAGGTCTGGAACTGTAATGGCTTATTAAAGCGCTTAACTAACTTTTGGATACCTTCATCCAACTTTAGCGTATGACCACCCGCTTGCAAAATCGCCAAAATCAATGACGTAAACTCATGACCACCTGGGATACCGCTAAATACGATACCAGTATCGTTTGATTCGCCATCAATGTGACTGACTACTTTAAAACTAATCGCACTAGGCAAACTATCGTCAGTTGCTTCTGCATCGAAATTGATTTTGTCTGTCGTTCCAGCAATCTTGGTCAAAAAATCTACCAATTCTGCACGTTTCGCATGCGTACCATTACCCAATACAAAGGTAATTGGACGTGTCATGTTTTCGCTATAGCTCTTAACGGCATCTAATAAATTTTGATCTATCATGTTTGTTCCTCATTATGACTGAATATGTAACGGCAGCTGTCATGCTACGCGTCTAAATATGAAATAGTTGGTGTTGATAATTTTGTATAAAAGGTTATATATAGTGGGCTCTTGCCCTTTGATGTGTCTATTATCAAGCGTTTAGCGAGTTTCGGCAAGCTGAGAAACTCAAACTTTATGTTTTATAAAACTAATCGTTTATCGCTTTAAACAATTAAATACAAATACACAAACAAATGATAGTGATGGTACATGGTCTATTTTTTCGCTACAATCGAATGGTATGGATAGCAATATGCATTATCAATATCGTGAAGTAACTACCTTTATTACCATTAAACGTTCACCCCTTCCAAAAAAAGTCTCACCATCATAAGCGTCTTAACCATAACGTGCTTACGCTTATTCTAAGCTTGCACTAAATAACAAGGATGACAACATGACAATGACAGACACATGGCAAGATCACAGTGATATTATCGATGAGCTTAAGCAAAAGGACACGCATTTTGCGAGTATCTTTGACGAGCATACGACTCTAGATAGGCAAATTAATAAGCTTGAAAACGATGTGGTCAAGCATGCCAGTCGCGACGAAGAAATCGAACAGATGAAACGACGAAAGCTACAACTCAAAGACGAGATTTATAAAACTATTGATAAAAATAAAGCACAGTCTCGCGCTTGATATTGCGTCTATACTTAGAGATATGCTGAAAAAATAATACTAACAATACCTATGCTTAAGACGTAAAAAGACCCCATCAACTTATGTTAATGGGGTCTTTATTTGCAGCACTGACTTAAATCAGAGATTTAAGGTACAGCACTACTTTTATCTAAATATGAAATATCTACTTAGATTTTACCAACTAGGTCAAGACTTGGCTTCAATGTGTCGCCGCCTTGTTCCCAAGCTGCTGGGCAAACTTCACCGTCGTTTTCACGAACATACTGTGCTGCTTTTACTTTACGTAGCATGTCTTTTGCACTACGGCCGATACCGCCAGCATGGATTTCAGCGACTTGGATCAAGCCATCAGGATCTACTAAGAATGTACCGCGCTCAGCCAAACCTGCTTCTTCAATCATGACATTGAAGCCACGAGTGATTTTACCAGTAGGATCGCCGATCATTGGGTATTGTACTTTACCGATAGCTTCTGAAGAATCATGCCATGCTTTATGCGTGAAATGCGTGTCAGTAGATACTGAGTATACTTCAACACCAAGGCCTTGTAGCTCGTCATAATGAGCAGCCATGTCTTCTAGCTCAGTTGGGCAAACAAACGTGAAATCGGCTGGGTAAAATAGGAAAATCGCCCAGTTGCCTTTTACGTCTTCTGAAGTGATGGTTTTGAACTCACCGTTTACGTATGCATCTGCTGAAAATTCTGGGATTTCTTGATTGATGATAGACGCCATGGTTGGCTCCTCTATAGTTAAGTAAATTGGAAATTAATTATGTGGTTTTTTCAATTAGCCCTCTAGCTCTCTGGGCTACCTGACAAACTATACGCGAATTCTATGGTTAATCCAGTTAAAAGTTTTTAATGTGATGTTTTGTTTTATTAAACTTGTTAAACTATTATCTCTACATTTTATCATTGGTGCTTAATTGGTAATTTGCTACCTTATAAAGGTTGACCAAACATAATAAATTGCATTAAAAACCCACTAACAGAGATGTTTTATGATTACTTTACGACAACTTGAGTTTGCCCTAGCCGTCGCCAAACATCGTCATTTTAAACGTGCGGCTGAAGATTGCAATATCTCGCAATCTGCACTAAGTTTGGGTATCGCAGAATTAGAAAAACAGCTAGATACTCAGATTTTTGAGCGCAACAATAAACAGGTATTGATTACCCCTATCGGTCAAGACATCCTCACACGGGCGCAGCGAGTGTTTTCTGAGGTCAGCGATTTGACCACGCGTGCTCATAGCCATCAGACGCCGCTTGCCTATCCCATGACTGTCGGTATCATTCCGACGATTGCGCCTTATTTGCTGCCAAAAGTACTGCCTGCGCTGCGTGCACAATATCCAGAGTTCCGTATGACCATCGTCGAACAACAGACAGAGCGTTTGCTTGAACAGGTACGCTACGGTCATATCGACACCGCTATTATTGCGCTACCTTATGCGGTAGATGGGCTACACAGTTTTGAGTTTTGGAGTGAAGACTTCTTTGCTGTATTTCCAAAAGATGACATACATGCCAAGCTTGAGACCATCAATGCTGACGAACTGGCAACTGCCAACCTCATGCTACTTGGTGAAGGACACTGCCTAACTGACCAAACCCTGTCTGTTTGTCATTTCGACCGCGCACAAATGAAATCAAGCTTCTCAGATGCCAGTTTAAACACTTTGATTCAAATGGCACTTGCCAATATGGGCACAACGCTAGTGCCTGAAATGGCGCTCGATCAGCTACACCTGCAAAACCAGAATGCCGTTGCCATACCATTGGCTGAAGACGGGCCGCATCGCCATATTGCCTTTGTCACCCGTCTGAACTATGCGCGTGTCGATGATGTTAGCTTGCTTGGTGAGGTGTTTAATAAAGCATTTAAAGACGCAGTGGCTAACAAAGAATAATCAAACCATTTTTACCACGGTCATAGTGAAAAAATGACATATGAAAACTGTCTCAAATAAGCATGATGAGCTTGGCAAGTGCTTTGCACAGCATTTGTCAACTATGACCAGTGATATCTCGCCAAAGCAAATAGATAGGCTTTGGCAAGATATCGTGACGCGCTATGGTGAACCACAACGTGCTTATCATACACTCAATCACATTGAGCAGTTATTGGTACAGTTTGAGAATATTAAGCACCATCTTGCTAAGCCACATATCATTGCATTGGCACTGTACTATCATGATGTGATTTACGACCCAACACGCTTCGACAATGAGCTAAAAAGTACAGAATTTGCGACAGATGCTTTGGGCCCTTATCTAAGCACAGAGCAATGCCAACACATTCACGTTCTCATTATGATGACGGCTAATCATCAGATAGATATGTTGGTAGACAGGGACAAATATAACGATGCGGCATATCTGTTAGATATGGATTTAAGTATGTTGGGTGCGCCTTGGTCTGCATATGAGCAGTATGCAAAGGCGATACGTCAAGAATATGCACACGTCGCCGATGACAGCTACCGTGATGGGCGTACTGCAGTGTTACAAGGGTTACTAGCGCATCCCAAACTCTATCTGACTGACCATTACTATGAGCAGTTAGAAACGCAAGCTCGAGATAATATTAAGCGCGAGCTTACTTTACTTGCAGCTTTATAAATAGCTCACTACCTTGCCGCGCTGGATGTGAATTATAGCTGGGCTGCATAATATCGATATCAAAATAACTTTGAAAACGCTGCTGGTACTCTTCCTTGCTGCCGCCGAATGGTGGCTCTTCCCGTCCAAAATCTGTGTCGAATAACAACCCAACTAATTTGCCTTGCGGCTTTAACAGCCTTGCCATCTGTTGCACATATTCATCACGGCGAGATGGATTAATCGCACAAAAAAACGTCTGCTCAAGTATCCAATCAAATTGATATTGCTCAGCTGACAAGCTAAAAAAATCCGCACAGATCAGGTGTTCAGAAGGAAAACCAGGATAGCGCTCTGCAAACGTCTCAATCGGTGCAGGGGCAAAGTCAACCAGCGTGACATTGGTAAAACCTTGCTCATATAAATAGCCTACTTCATAAGCATTACCCGCACCTGGCACTAGTATCGCTTGATCTTTCGCGCTCTCAGGTAGCTGGTCGATATAAGCTTTTAGCGGTGGTGACACCTGCCCCATGTCCCAACCGATGCTGTTCTTCTCATAACGCTGCTGCCAAAACTCCGCTTGGTTGACGTTTTCCATATGACATCCCTGTATATAAACTTGTTAATTAAACGACACGATTTGTACCGTTATTTCTTATAATATCAGGCTTATCCAGGTGTGTCCTTATTTTAAAAATGATAATAAAAATAGGACTTGTTGCTCAGCATAATGAATGTTACGCAGATGATATCGAGATATTTATTAGGGCTATTTAGATAGTTAGATACTTAGATGATAGGTTTAGTCCAGCTGCCCTGTCTTGCCCGCTAGGGTATTATGCCATTGCAAATAATCTGGCATCGCTGTTGCAACCGTTTGCCAAAACGCTCGGCTATGGTTGGCATGATGCAAGTGGCACAGCTCATGAACAATTACGTATTCGGTGCATTCAATAGGATAGGCAGGAAGATAGACTGATAGCCAAATTCGTTTTGCGCGCGTGTTGCAGCTGCCCCAACGCGTGTGCATTTTTTTTAATCTTACTTCATTGGCATAAGTGCCAACGATTGGCTGCCACTTTTCAAATAGTGCAGGTGCGACTTCGGAGAGTTGTTGCCGATAGTAGGTGATTTTTTGATCGGGACTGAGCGTAAATGATTGCGCTGCACCCCATAATAAAACTGAATTATTAGCAGTTGAAAAGTTTGACGACGTATTCTGTCTACGTTTGTATTGCTCTAATACTTGCGGGTGATTTGCAATAGCCCAAGGCACCCGCTTAGCAACAGCATGCAACATTTGTGATGCGCTGACATGCATCGGTGCAGATACCATCAACGTATGGGGCTTTAAGCGAAAATTGATATTTTTAACACGCTTTTGACTGATATGTAGCTCGATGCCTGCTTGTGCAAGCTGATGTCTGACAGTATCTAAATTGGTGTCTAAGCTAATGCTCTACCTCCTTGGCTGACTATTACTGTCATTCTAGTGATAGTCATTATTAATCACCATGCCTGTTCGTCTGTCGCTCTTGTTGAACATCATGGGTCACAGTGCTTGCAAATGGTTGTCAAACGACATCATATGCAGTTGACTGTCTTTGATAATCCGCTCATGAGTTTCAACGTCGTTTACGTCCAACTTTACTTCAGGCAAAACATTTACCCTTAACGCTGTTAACTGACCTTGACCATCACTAACGATAAAACCTGTCGGCTCGGCATGTTTATCAATTTTACTCATTGAAGCACTAGAATTAGCTAACACCGAAGCCCCTGCACAATCTGGCAGACTTATATCATCAATCAGTTTGCGAGTACGCAAATCATAAATCGCCGCACAGCCACCTATCGGTGTAGTCACGCAAAGTAGGTTACGCTCACTATCCACTGCCACGCTAGCGATATATTGGTGAAAACGTTGCCATTGATTGTTTGGCATGGTCAGTGGGGTCAAGCTGGCATCACCACGTTTATGGGTCAATACCAATGGGACATTGATATGTTTTTCACCTTGGAACTGAATACCGATCATGACAGTGCCGTCATTGTGCATGGCTAAGTGGCGCACACTCATCTGATTGTGTTCGGGAGTCACTTGCTCAAGCAGGGTGCCATCATGACGATTCAGATAAACCAGTGAGGGTCGCATGGTATCTAGATTTAGCTCTTCGCGTGAGGCCTGCTCGGTTTTGATACCACCGTTTGCAATGACGAGCGTTTCGCTATCAGGATGCATAATCAGCTCATGCGGGCCTATACCATATGAGTCAAATTCTGCTACTTTTTGATAAGCATCATTGGCATCATAGATACCAATTTTACCTGCCAAACTCACTGTGTCGTTCTCGGTTACATAGAGCAAGCTGCCATCTAAACTGTAGCAAGCATGACCATAAAAGTGACGGTTTACATCAGCTGTAATCGCATGTTGTACTTGCCCATTTGATGTATTAAGCACCCAGAATTTTTCGCTTGGACGGCGACCCATGACGACGACATCACGTCTTTTTTCAACATTGCTATACTGAACTTCAGATACATTGACAGATACAGGCTGAACAACGATGTCGTGGACACGCTCAGGCATAGTTGTCTGCCAAACGATTTGTCTGTCAGCATCAATACCTACCACGCCAAAGTCGTGCTCACTCTGGCCTGATGCAGCCTGATCTTTTGGCATAGATGCGACGCCACTGACCCAGCTGACTGGTCGCGCTAGCATCGTTGTCGTATGCATGACAGCAAAGTCAGGCGTGTTACTTTTATCATCACCTACAGCATGATAAGCCTGCTTCCAGGTTACCACTGCTTGCTCACAAGCATAACGTAAGCGCGAAAGCTTCGGCGTTGAATCAGGACCAGCTCGTAATACCTGCAACTGCGTACGAATACCATCTACATAATCTTGTAGACTGGCATCTGGATGCTGCTGCTTACGATAACGATGGTGAATACCAACTAATGCTGCCGTACTAACTGCTGTCAGCACTGAAGTCGTCAAAAGCTCATGAGCTGACGAAGTTCTCCCAGACCGATTAGACCTGTTCATCTGGTCATGAGTCTGGACTGCTGACACTGCTGTACCCGCTTCGATAGTAGACATTGTCTAATCGCCATCAGTGCTATTAAACCCCACACGGATACCAAGTGCTGGGATTAACTGGCGCTTAATCAGACGAGTGACATCAGTCAGATGATCGTATAACGCTTGTTGGTCGTCCTTACTAGCCTCTGATAAATCTTCTGGCATTTGTGCTAATAATGCGGTTGTATCAGCCAATGCAGTCGATAAATTATCCGAAACTTTGTTTTCATCATTGCTGCCAAGAATAGCCGTCAGTACTGGGTCAGTCATGGCTTTATTGATAGTATCTAACTTAGCATTGATAATAGCGCGGCTCTGACCAGCAGTAGCAGCAGGCAGATGACCTTTTGCTTTACCTGTCAGACCTAGTGGCTGATCAATGGCATTAGACTTCATGGTCTCAATCAATGATAGTAGAGAGTTAATCCACTGATTTAAGCCTCTATCGCTTTCTGCTGCTTTGTCTATCGCCAATAAATCAGTCGCGTTTTGCTGCCAGTTTTTCTCGATGTCTTTTAGACGCGTGCTCAACGCACTACTAGCGCTAATCACATAAGCACACTGACCAGCGTCTAAACTGTCATTGGCAAACAAAGCTTCTTCTAACCCTGGCACGCCTTGTACGATAGCGCTCTCGCCAGCAAGCTGCTCTGGCGTTAGTTTTGGATTGGCAGCAATCAAATCAGCCACGCCACTGTGTACGAGTCCGCGCTCGTCAGGATAGTAGTTTATATATAGATTGCTCATGCTAGCAGTCGCAGGACCAAAGTTGACCATCTCAGCACTTGACCACGCTTGTGCCAATACTAGCCACTGCGCACGTAATGCTTGTAGCTCATCGCCACTTACTGGCGCTTGGGTACAATGTTTCTGCGCCAATTCGTTCAACAGATCGCTTTGCTTAGCTGCATCAGCATACGCAGGAATCACGATATCGTCTGCCACATGCGTCAAATACGTTTTTGCAGTCTCAGGGCTGATATCTACTGCAACGATTTGCTCAGTACTTTCTTTGCTGTTTTCTACTGAGCTGTCAGTAGCTGCACTGTCTTGCACAACTTTTTGGCTGTCTACATCTGCAGTTTTGTTGTCATCGGCAGGTTTGACACAACTGATCAGCAGTCCAGCACTCAATGCAGATAGCGCCATTGCCAAAGCGTGGTTTATTTTCATAGGTTTCTCGGTAATGTTGTAGATAGTAATTTATAGCGTTTTATACTGGTCTTATAATAGCGACTTTATTACAATGATTTTATTATAGCGACTTTAGGAACGCATTAAGCTCTGCGCGACCTTGTTTATCTAATTTCAATACTTGTTGCTTTTGCTTTTCGGCTTCTCCGCCATGCCACAAAACAGCTTCCATCAATGTACGGGCACGGCCATCATGCAAAAACGTCGCTTGAGGATCAACTGTCTGCGCAAGCCCTACGCCCCAAAGTGCTGGCGTACGCCATTCATAAGAGTTGGCTAAAAACTCAACTTGGGCACTTTTCGGTGGTAGCTTACCGGCAATCGTACGATCAGCGAGATCATTGCCCATATCATGCAATAGCAAATCTGTGTAAGGATAAATCACTTGTCCATGCTGCTCAAGATGATCATCGTCGGTTTTTGGCAACTGATATCTTGGCGTATGACAACTTTGACAACCCATGTCATAAAAACGCTTTTTGCCAGCCAGCACAAGCTTATCATCTGCATTACGGCGATGCGGCACTGCTAGATTGCGAGTATAAAATTCTACAAATTTCGCGACCTCATCGTTTACTTCAACAGGTGATTTACCATTGCCCTGTTCATCAGCACCTGTCGCTGCATTTAGGCAAGCGGTCTGCGTTGGCATACAGGATTCGTTAGGACGGATGTTCGACGTCAGACCCATGTCTTCGTTAAAGGCACTTTGGTTCTGAGTAATCAGCTTGGTTTGACCCGCTTTCCACCCAAATCGTCCAAGCGCACGCTTGCCCGTCTGTGGATCCGTCACCCAGTTAAATTTACCACTGATATCACCATTACTACTGTCGCTGGCTTGTTTTTTAATGTCATCGTCAGGTATTTGCTCTAGTAGCCCAAGCCCAATCATCGGTAGCGCCACACGCGGTGATACCATCATGTCATCGTCAAAAGCACCATAACCAGGTTTGGTCAAATTAAACGTTGGTGCACGCAGCGTCTCGACATATCCGTCAGCAAAGGTAACTGGTTTGTCTCTCCACTGCACTGCGATTCTTGCTTCAGCAGGCACGCCCTGAATGCCACGATCTTGTAGTTGCCCACCATACATAGGATGAGCCACCTTTTCAACTAGCGAATCCTTTAGCTGCTGGCGTTGCTCATCAGTCGTCGCTGGCATAGACAGACGAATCAATAAACTATCAGCATCGTCATCGGCAGTCATCGGTGCATGACCTCGCCCATCTTTGACATGACAGGACTGGCAAGCGGCCACATTGAATAATGCGCCCAGCCCATCACGACTATCAGTACTAGCAGGTGCAACGACCCATGGCTGTTTGAAAAACGCGTTACCAATAAAGAACGACCCTTTTCGAGAAGCAGCTAGGTTTGATGAAGGCTTTGAGTAGCTTTCAGCACTGCTAATACTAATACCAGAGTCGCCGCCCTGCTTGATTTCTTGAGGGTCAAAGCTCACCAGTTGCTGCATTGGCACGCCTGCCAATGTTTCTATATTTTTGGCGTGTTCGGACGACAGCGATTGGTTTTTTTCACTGCCGCTGTCATTACTTGAGGTCTGCTCTGAAGCATCACTAGAAGTATCATCAGAAACGCTGTCAGATGGTTGACACGCACTAATGGCCATTGCACTGGCGATAATTAGCATAAGCTTAGAGGGTATATGTCGTAGGATTTGAGTAGCAAGAGGAGAGTCAGAAGGGTTAACATAATTGGCGTTCATAGAAATTCAGTGCCTTAGCGCTAGAGTAGAACCATTAAAATTTTGTCATACCATCTCATTATATGTCGTCACAATCATTGCTTATCGACATATAATGAAATGGTACACCGGCCAATTGGCTTATTTAATGCTCGTAAAAATGCGTTGCCAACGGTGGCTGACAACGCACGTATTATATCTAATCTAAGTATCTAATAAACAGCGGTTACTGACCTATAACGACTAATAAAACGTCGCAAAGCCAATGAAAGGCTTTTAAATAAGAGCCGCTAGCTTAAGTTTTTCTTAAAACTGTGACCCTGCATCTGCGTCTAGATTATCGATTCCAACTGCTTTTGCAGCATTTTCGATACTGGCGGTCAGCTCTTGTAAGCTAGTGATACCCGCTTCAACCCATCCGCGACGGACGTTTTGTTCTTCAGCAGAGATACCTTCTTGGCCGGCTTGACCGACAGTTGCAATCATCTGGTCAATCTTGATGCCGTCTTTTTCGCCTTTTTCAACGATAACGTTGAACGCGCCTTCTACTTTGTTGAACTCAGCAGCCAACTTGTCAGCGGCTTCTGTATGTCCGTTATCCGTCAGATAGTCTTTGATACCGTAGCCGCCCACTGTCTTACCAGCGACTGTTGTATAGCTACCATTAAAGACGTTTTGGATACCGCGCGCATTATTGGCATAGCTTAAATGAGTCAAGTCACTAAAGCATTCGTGCTCATCTTCAGTAGATCCAGTAACAAAAGCGACCTGCATACGCTCAGACGCAAGCTCACCTAATGCTAGGCTACCCATTTGATACATAATTTGGCGCAGACCATTGTCATATTTGCGCGTTATCAAATCGCTACGCAAAGTATTTTCAGTGTCAGGCTGCCACTGGGCTTCCATCGCGGTCAAATCATCAACCAATAGTTGAGTTGCAGCAGTTAAGAATTCACCACGGCGCTCACAGATACTGGCATCTTCATTGACGGTCTCACCACTAGTACACTGTCCGGCTTCAGTCGCATAGTCAGTGACTGGGCGATTACCTGCACCTTCTTTTACGCCATTGTTGTCTTGACCCCACAGCATAAACTCAATCGCATGATAGCCAGTCGTTACGTTGGCTTCACTACCACCGATTTCATTCATTTCTGCGAGTAGCTCAGGCGTAATCGTACTGGTATCTTGCTTGATACTACCGACAGTAATGCTGTCGCTATTGATGATATTCTCTTGGCTGTTATATTCGCCTTCATAGTCGTCACCAACATAATCAATCAGCGCTTCATCAAGTGGCCAAGCATTGATCTGCCCTTCCCAGCTATCAATGCTGTTGATAGCACGTTTATCATTGGCAGTCACAAAGCCTTCATCAAAACGGAAAATCTCAGTTTGTGAATATGGTTGGCGTGCTGCTTTATAGGCAGCCTTTGCAGCATCAAGGTTCTCTTGTGTTGGAGTGGCCACGTAAGTTTCTACCGCAGTTTGTAGCGCTTTGGCCGTGTCCAACGAATCTTTATAAGCGGCGTGTGCCATATTTGCATAACTGATAATCAATCTATCAATATGTGCTTTTTCGGCAGCAGTCATCTCTGAATTATCAGCTGTCTCTGTGTTTGCTACTTCTGTTTGCGTTTCTGTCGCAGCATTGGTGTCTTCATCGGCTTGCTTTGTACAGCCCGACACCATTAACAATCCTGCAAGTGCAACAGCTAAAGTAGTTGGTAAAAGCTTACGGCTCGTTACTGTGGTAATCGTCATACATATCCTCAAGAAATATAGCAAAAAATTCGTTTTAGTTAAGTAGCCTCAATTATTTTGATAATCAAGCCATGTTACAGCAGGCTATCTTAGCCATGCACATTGACTCTCAGTGCGCACGATAAGACGTTTAATATTGCATAAGTAGCAAACACTGACAAATTATAGTGTTATTGATAATCATTATCAATATTTAATTTAATATTAACTTTATCTATCAATACTCAATGTTTTATTCAGACTGAAAACATAAAAAAAGAGCCAGCATATCGCTGACTCTTTTTGAAATATATGTGCTCAAATATCTAGCACATACTTAATAGCTATATAGCTATTTATTAGTTATAGCTATTGATTAGTTTACGCTCTGTGGCGCGTTAACTGTTAACTCAACACGGCGGTTTTGCTGACGACCAGATTCAGTGTTGTTAGTAGCAACTGGACGTGACTCGCCATAAGCAACAACATTTACACGGTTTGAAGCAACACCGCGAGCTGTTAAGTAGTTAGCAACTGAGTAAGCACGATCACGTGACAGACCCATGTTGTAAGATGCTGAACCTTTGCTATCAGTGTGGCCAGCGATAGTAATTGTGTTTTGGTTGTACTGGTTCATCGTTGAAGCAAGCTTATCAAGCGTTGGCTTGAATGATGAGCTAAGGGTTGCATCATCAAATGAGAACGTGATGCTACCTGGCATAACCAAATCAATGTTACCAGTGGTTGGATTTTGCTCAACAGTTACGCCTGTACCAGCCATTTGCTGCTCAAGCTGACGAGCTTGACGCTCCATGTAGTAACCAACGCCTGCACCTAGTGCTGCGCCGATAGCTGCATCACGACCAGTTTTGTCGCCGCCTGTTGCTTTTGAAATAGTTGCACCACCTGCTGCACCAACTAGACCACCCAGAGCAGCTTTGTTTAGACGCTGTTGTCCAGTGTTTGGATCTGTTGTACAACCACTAAGTGCTAGACCTGATGCTACTGCTGCAATCATTAAAGTATTACGCATAATATTTCCTCTTAAGTTTAAAAAATCGTGCTTTTTATAAAGATTGTCCATTAATCTTTTTTAAGTACTTATCTACATTCCCCATTATTATGGCAACTACAACCTATCTCTGTGTAATATTTTGTCATACCTATGTATGAGAAGTGCAGGTTATATTTCAATGATTTTATAGGTCAAATTTTCGCGCCTTGCTACCACTAGTCACGTTTACAACCGTACACTACAACATGTTTCTGCTAAAATTATATCGCTGAATTTGTCGGCTTTGAATAGTCATGATTTAAAGCTTTACGTTCATGATATTCCTGACTTGACTAGGACAGATTCAGCGACATACTGCTTATTATTAATCAGATAGACTGAAAAGGATTGAGCATGCGATTGACATCTACCATTCGAAAAATGCATAAACGTTCGCCTAAATTGGGCAAAGCTGTGTCGCTTGCAACAGCTACTGGTGTCATCGCCGCCAATAGCTTCGGTGGTAGTATTCCTTTATGGCTAATGGGCGTCGGTAAAGTCATTACTGGTGCCTCTATTGCAGACAAAGCCGTCATCAAAATTGCTACTCACTGGATCAGTAGCAACAGTGCCTTGATCGATAACATGTTGCCTCGTAAAGATTGGCGTATCAACCTACCGGACGATATTCATACCAATGGTAAATACCTACTGGTGAGCAACCACCAATCATGGGTCGATACTAGCATCGTGCAGTATATTGGCGAAAAACGTTTGCCACTTACGCGATTTTTTACCAAGTTTGAGCTGATTTACATTCCTATCGTTGGTCAAGCTTTTTACTTTTTAGACTTTCCAATGATGCGCCGACACTCAAAAGAAGCCATCGCCAAAAATCCTGCGTTAAAAGGCAAGGACATCGAAGAAGCCAAACGTGCCTGCGCCCTACTAAAAGACAAACCGTTTACCTTATTAAATTATTTGGAAGGTACTCGTTTCACCAAAGCCAAACAAGCTCAGCAAAAATCGCCTTATAAGCACTTATTGAAACCTCGTGCAGGCGGATTGTCATTGGCTATCAGCGCATTAGGTGAAGATATCGATGGCATACTAGACATGACAATCGTATACCCTGATGGTGTGCCAAGCTATGGGGATCTTTGGAAAGGCAATATTAAACGCTTGGGTGTTGACTTGCGCTACATTGACATACCGGATACGTTGTTCGAAAGTATCAAGCAAGGTGGCTACGAAAATGATGAAGACACAAAAGCTCAAATGTTCGACTGGGTTGAACAGGTGTGGCGTCAAAAAGATGAACGCATCAGCACTATGTTGGCAGATTTTGAAACCAATCCTAAAACGTAAAATGCCTAATGAGAATGCTCAGCAATATTAAACTGGCTGACCGTTAGACCTTATCAAATACCAAGCACAGTCTATGCAAGCGTACTAAGTAGTAAATATCGATGTAATAAACGTTAATGTAATAAGTATCGAGCACGAGATAAAAAGTTATAGGGCAATAAAGTTGCGGGTACAAATGTCACAATAGTCATATCTTACTTATGATGTTTGCTGTTAAAACAGCCATGCATCATAAGTAAATTTTAATCAAAGATGGGTTGTTTTTTAGCCTTATTCATTGATAATGTGACTAATCATGAACGCATAGATTTTCGATGTTTACTTCAATAGTAAATGGTAGTAAATATCGATTTCTGACCCATTTTTTGTGCCATTTATTACTTATAAGGTATGACTGTGCCCACCTCTACTACTAGCTCGCCGTTAGCTACCGAATCTGTTTTGAGTCAGCCTCCTTATCCAATAAGTGATGAGCCACCAAAACCGAACCATCCAAAGCCGAGTCGCTTTAAGCTCACTTACGATATTGTCATGATTATTGCCATCAGTATTGATCTGCTATTGATCAGTATCGACGCTATTTTGATGAGCAATTTTAGTAGTAATGCTGCAGAATGGCTAACCATCAGTGAAGCGCTCAATTGGTATCAAACAACCCTACATGATCCTCTACGCACTGCTGGAGGATTTTTTACTATCTTTTTGGTCGTTGAGTTGCTATTGCGTTGGGCGATTGCCATCAAACAAAAAGTCTATTATCGCTGGTTCTTTTTCCCATTCGTTCATTGGTACGAAGTATTAGGCTGTTTTCCGCAGCTACGTGCTTTGCGACTGCTGCGAGCGGTCGTTATTGGACGACGTCTATATCAGCTTGGCTATCAAGTACTGCCGCAGGCGTGGATCAATCGAATCAAGTTCTACATTGACCTACTGTTAGAAGAACTCTCCGATCGCGTTATTTTGACAGCGATACAGAACTTTCGACAAGAACTAACCAGTTCAGACACGCATAAATCATTCATCGAGTCGACGATTGCAAAAAATCGAAATGAGATTGAAGCGGCTGTATTGTCTATGCTGCGTACAGAGCTTGCACCAAAGCTGCAGGAACTGACTGCCTCATCAGGTGGCGGCAGTATATTGGCGAGCGAAATGGGTAATGCTATTGAAGAAGGATTGGCCAACACACCTGAGTTGCGCCGCTATCTACGCATGATACCGATCGCGGGCAGCCTTATTGAATCACAGCTACATCACGTCGGGCACAATATCGGTGAGAACGTCGTAAATGCATTAAACAAGCGACTTTTAGACCCTAAGCGCTTGGATATATTAATGATGGAAATTGCTAGCGGTATTGCGCAAATAGATACCAATAATACAGCGCTAGATACCTTAATTTCTAGTATCATTGATGACAGTTTGACTGCGTTTGAAGCGCAAGTAAAAGTGCAGCAATGGAAGCACCAAGATATGCTAAATCTATAGTTTAGCTATCTAATAGCATGACGTAATAAGAGACATAATACCGTGACAGAATTATTTTTAAGGGTTTGTATATGACAGTTTCAGCTAACGATAACCAGACTGCACCAGCGCTAGCTTTCTATGGCAAGATGCTGACGTTTTCACGCGTACAGTTTAGTACAAGCGATCTAGCAGCTATAGAAGCTCAGCTAACTGAAACGCTCAGTAATAAATCGAGCAATATCCCTATCCTTATTGATAGTGACGTTGAGCAGGATTTATCAGCATTGGTAGAGCTGTTATGGGCATGGGGATTGCAGCCTATTGGCGTGGTGACAGGTATGCTTGATGCGCAAGCACGTGAGCAGCGCTTAGCGATATTCCCAGCAGATGGTAAGCGTATTGAGCGTATATTACCAAGTAAAAAAGCGCCCATCCCTACTCAAAAGGCAGTAGAGAACAACAACGCCGAAGCAGTTAATGCTAATAGCGTCGATGATACTTCTACCACGAGCGAACCTGCTACTGAAACGACACTATCTAATATGCCCACCGAAACATTGGTAAGTACCCAGCATATTACTAGCTTAATCTATGATCAAATGCTGCGTTCAGGACAAAGCCTCAATCACGTTGGTGGCGACTTGATTTTGACCAGTAGTATCAATAGTGGTGCTGAAGCGATTACTGACAATAGCTTGCATGTATATGGCCGTGCACAAGGGCGTTTGGTGGCAGGCGCAACAGGGGATAAAGATGCCCGTATATTCTGCCAAGTCTTTAATCCGTCATTGGTATCAGTAGCAGGAACCTATTGCTTACGAGACAACTTACCTGAGCATGTCATCGACAAGTCGGTGCAAGTAAAATTTGTAGAAGGCGAAGGCTTAGTATTTACCGTAATGGATGAAGCTTAAGACGCCATTAAAAATAATACACCGTGAAGTGACTTTATAGAAAACTAAGGTAGTTAAGCTGCTCTATTCGACAAGCCAAAAACCATAGTTATAACCCTACTAATATTACGCAGAGAGGCTAATTTAGCGATACATAGGTTGTTTTTCTGCTTTAGTATCGAGCTGCTATAAATTTTTGTTTATTTATGCTAGGCTAGCTTCGAAGATAGTGTATATATGTTAGGTGAATAACATGTAATTTTGCTATTTATATAAAAGATATCCCATTGATTCATAGGAGTGTGCCATTGTGGCGAAGATAGTTGTAATCACTTCAGGTAAAGGCGGTGTGGGTAAAACCACGACAAGTGCTTCTTTTGCCGCTGGTTTGGCGTTACGTGGCTATAAAACAGTTGTTATCGACTTTGATGTAGGTCTACGTAATCTAGACTTAATCATGGGTTGCGAAAACAGAATTGTTTATGACTTCGTTGATGTCATCACTGGAAACGCGCGTTTGTCGCAAGCACTTGTCAAAGACAAACAGCTTGAAAACCTGTATATCCTGCCCGCCAGTCAGACACGCGATAAAGACGCACTGACAGACGAAGGGGTATCAGAGGTAATGGCTGAACTCTCTAAACAGTTTGACTATATCATTTGTGACTCACCTGCCGGTATCGAGCGCGGTGCACAGCTAGCGATGTATCATGCAGATGAAGCTATTATTGTCACTAACCCTGAGATCTCTTCAGTGCGTGACTCAGATAGAATCATCGGTATTCTGCAAAGTCAGACGAAAAAAGTAGAAGAGAACCAAGGGACTGTTCGCGAGCATTTGATTATTACTCGTTATAATCCTGAACGTGCGGCTGCCAATGAGATGATGGATATTGATACTATCTCAAATGATATCCTAAAAGTTCCACTACTTGGGGTTGTGCCTGAGAGCCATTCTGTGCTTGAAGCGTCCAACCATGGCGAACCAGTTATTCATTATACCGACTCTGTGGCTGGTCAATGTTATGAAGACATTGTCGCCCGTTTCTTGGGTGAAGAGCGTCCACTACGTCATATTGACGTGAAGAAAAAGAGTCTATTACAGCGCTGGTTTGGGGGATAATGATGACTAAGAAAAAAGGATTTTGGAGTAGCCTATTTGGTACTGACGACAACAGTAACGCAGGTAGCGCAAATTTAGCAACTGAGCGTTTAAAAGTTATCGTTGCTAGCGAAAACAGATTGAACAATCGCTTAACGGTTGATCGCATCGAAAAAATGAAACGTGAAATCTTAGAAGTTGTGAACAAATACGTTAACGGTGTGCAGATTGATGATGTCAATATTAACCATCGTTCTGAAGACAGCTTAGATGTGTTAGAGATGAATATCAATTTACCTGAGCATAAGAAATAGCATTCTAACAGTACGTATTTCTACAATGAATAAAAAAAGCCCCAAGTTTGATACTTGGGGCTTTTTGATGTTTATCGATTATAGATTATTTCATACGGGCAATGAGATTGTCTTTTTTGACAAACTGATGGTATAGCGCGGCGGCTATATGCAAGACCGTAAAACCAATAATCATTGGCCAGATAATCTCAGTATGCAAGTTATTGTAAAAACGAGCCAAACTTCTATCTGGGGTCACGAATACAGGTATCTGAAAAATACCAAAAATATCGACTGGTCGACCGCCATATACTGCCATCAGTAAGCCAACCATTGGCATAGCAATCAGTATGGCATAGAGAGCAAAATGTGACAGCTGAGATATGAGCATTTGCCATTTTGGCATGGCTAACGGTGGTGGCGCCTTAGTAAAAATGCGGTTGATGACTCGGGCAATCATCCAAAATAATAGGCTCACGCCGAACGCTTTATGATACCCAATAAACATATTACTATCTAAATTTTCATATAGCAGTATCATTACCCATGTGACTAACAGTAAGGCTGCACTAATCCAATGAAAAATACGGCTACTAACCGACCACTTTGATACATTCGAGTTGGCATTATTCATGAGGGACTCTACTACCTTTATCAGGAATTATCTCTAATCAATTTTATAAGTCAGCTAATGCTCTTCAAGAGATGAAGTCATTAACATTACTGGCTTACTATTTATAGAATGGAGAATACCTCAAATAACGATAAGAATCTAGCTATCCGAATCAATCAGGTGATAGGCAATTTTGTCTAAATCTGGTACTAAGTAGATTTCATCATCAATCATTACTGTTTGATATAGGTAGGATGAGACATCATTTTTATCGAAATACTCTTCCCTATCTTCGCCATTGGTAGTACTAAACTGTTCAGGTGTCTCTACATCTTTGACTTCAGAAATTCGTGCTTGCAGCTGACGCAAATCACCTGCCGTCTGTAAGGCAAAACGGTGATCAATCGTATTACCTTCCAAAACAACCATTTTGTCTGGGGTTTGATCTTGCAGTAGCAAATGAAATACAGCCAAATCTTGCTGTTGCCAGTCGTATCTAGAAACCTGCTGCTGGAACTCATCCACACTCAAAATTAGGCTACTTGGAATAATCCAGTCTGGCTGGTTAACGGCTGGAACAATAGTGACGTCAAGCATACCGTTGTTGGTAGTCAACAGACTCACAGCCTCAAACGAATGTTTTAAAATTTGTGTCATACGTCACTCGCAATAAGTTAATGTGAATGGCTATCTGCCCTTTCACCAATGTAATCGGTTAGTTTTTTTGCTAAATCGGTAGGGCTACCAACAAAATTGCAATACCCTGAGTCAATGATAGCCTGGGGTTGACTTGGACATGCACTCAAGCTCGGATCTTGGGCCCATAATTGACTGTTATTGTCTTGGATTAAGTCTAGATACTGAGAGCCATCATTACCCATACCTGAGAATATAATATTAATAAGCTCGCTACCATGAACATCACTGGTATTTTTGAGCAGCTGCCCAATTGCAGGCTTATATTCACCATGCCAATCTTGATCCAATAGTATCACGCGACCCGTTGAATCACAGACAACCTGCTTATCAATAGGCACTATCAGACACTCTCCTGCACGTAGCCGCTGTGAAGAAGCGATAATCTTACAGCGCCAGTCATTATGACGGTTAAGTATGCGAGGCAACGTACCAATCATGGCCTGATTGAAATGATGTGCCAATAAAATACAAATTGGCAGTGTGGCTGGCACATTATCTAAGAATTCTTTAACCGCACTAGGGCCACCCATAGAAGCACCCAAAAATACGACATAATGCCAGTCAGTATCAGCACTCTTGTAAGCTGGAGCATCTACCAATATTGGCAAGTCAAGCAGTTGAGCAAATTTACGCTTTAACTTACGCTGCCATTTTGCATATTCTTGTGATTCGTTTAGGTACGGAGCCTGACTGAAGCCAACCAGTACTGCTGCTGGTTTGGATGCCACCGTCGCTATTGCCACACTGTCATCATAATCACTGTCTATCAGCCAAATATCGATAGCTGCGTGAGACAGCGCGTGTGTGTCCTGCCACTGTGCTCGTGAAACGCAACCGACTAGCGTAAAACCGAAACCACGTACCGTATCTGAAAAAGCCATGCGCTGGCGATGGTCTTCTGCCACCACCATCACTTTAATATCGTCTTTATTTTTTTTTCGCAGTGCTAAAACACGTGCATTATCCTTCATTAGTCAGGCTAACCCCTTCACCTAGTAATTTTTGCATTTTATCAAGCAGCTCTTTTTCTTGGAATGGTTTGCCCATATAGTCATTCACACCAATCTCTAGGGCCCGCTCACGATGCTTTTCGCCAGTACGTGACGTTATCATAATAATTGGAATTTGCTTTAGACGATTGCTATGCCTGACTTGAGTCGCCACTTCGAAACCATCCATACGAGGCATTTCGATATCAAGCAATATCATATCTGGAGTTACATCTTGCAGTATCTCGATCGCATCAATACCATCTTTAGCGACTGCCACATTGAACCCTTGACGCTCTAAGAAGCGTGAGGTTACTTTACGTACCGTCACGGAGTCATCGACGACTAGAATAGTAGGTTTGGACTCTATGCGCCCTCTTTTAGCATCAACGGCTTTCGTAATATTCTTGACCAATTGCGCATTACGCATGAGAGCAATCAGATCTAAGATGAGCATAACCGAGCCATCACCCATGATAGTAGCAGCTGAAACTCCTGGAATATTTGATAATTGTTGGCCTAAAGGTTTGACAACAACTTCTATGCGCGAACCTGCAATCTGATCCACTTGCAAAGCAATGTTCTGTCCAGTACGGTTTTTAATAATGATAAGCGGTAAGCTGGTATTGGTATTTACAACCAATTCGTTTAACTTATTACCTGATAAAATTTCATTTAGATAGCGTACTCGATACTCTGTGTCTTCAAAATTCAATGTGGCATCATTTGATTGATAGTAGTCATAGAGCTTCTCTGGGTTCACTCGAACCACACGCTCAATCTGTACCAATGGAATCGCGTAGTAGCGATCTGCAGCACGAACAACCAACGCGTCAGACACGGCTACCGTCAATGGTAGACGCATTGTGAAACTAGAGCCTTTACCCAACTCTGAAACGACGGATACTGAGCCACCTAGTTGACGAATTTCACTAATAACAACGTCCATACCAACGCCGCGTCCAGAAATCTGAGTCACTTGCTGACTAGTACTTAATCCAGCGTTGAAAATATATTGCATAATATCAAGGTCTGACAGACTATTATCATCTGCATCAATTAGACCCTGAGAGATGGCTTTGCTACGTACTGCTTCAACATCAATACCTCGCCCATCATCTGTTAATTGAATGACGATTTCACTACCTTCACGACGGACCTCAAGGGTGATACGACCGCTACGCTCTTTGCCTGACTTCAGACGGGTTGACGTGGTTTCAATACCATGGTCGACAGCATTACGTAACATATGCTCAAGCGGTGACGTAATGCGCTCTAGGATGGCTCTATCCATCTCGTCATCAGCATTAACAATGGTCAGTTCAACAGACTTATTAAGCTCGTTAGCTGTTTGACGTACGATACGTTCAAGACGTGGTGTCAAGCGTGTAAATGGCACCATACGTGAATTCATCAAACCGTCTTGCAGTTCCGTCTGGGTACGAGATAACTGTAGCAGCAGGCTTTCGCTATCACGTGTCTTTTCTAATAATGTATGATTAATATCAACCAAATCTGAGGCCGACTCTGTTAAAGATTTAGACAGCTGATTCAAAGATGAGTATTGATCCATCTCTAGAGGGTCAAAGTCTTCATTATCGATGAGTTCCTCATCTATTTGAGATAGAATCTGTGCTTCTAGCTCGATCTCCATACGACGTAGCTGATCTGCCAAACGTTGTACTGTCGTACCCATCTCTTCAATACTGTTTGTTAGACTACTGATACCCATATCGATACGAGCACGGTTAATCGCTGACTCACCAGATAAATTAATCATGTGCTCAATTAAACCACCCGAGATACGAATCATCTCATTGCTACTAGCGCTCTGATCTTCCTCATGAGTATCTCTAAGCATAGACGGCATTTCACTGATATCTTTTGCAAGATACTGTGAATCTTGGTTTTCTTTGGCAATCAAGATTGCTTCACGCTGGGCTTGTAGAGACTCTTTAGGTATCGTTTTTAGGCTATCAGGGTTTCTACCAAATTGCTCCAACGCCTCAATTAATAGCGTAGGCGTCGGTGGATTAACATGTTGTTGAAGAATAAATACTGCATCAGCTAGCCAGTCATGACTTGCAACCAGCAACTCTAATACTTTTTTGGTGGCTGGACGTCGATTACTGACAAAGTCTGTATAAACCGACTCCATCTCGTGCGCCAAGTCAGCAATACCAGAGGCAGTGACCATTCGTGCGCCACCCTTTATGGTATGCAAGTCACGTTGGAGCGCTTGCAACGCTGTGGTATTACTCGTGTCTTTTAAGAACAAGTGTAGATACTTATTACGATTGGTAAGCTCTTCTGCCTCTTCTAAAAATACCGCTAATATATCAGGATCAGGAAGTCCATTGGCCCATGATTGTTTAATCATGCTATCCAGACTTAGGGTACTCAATACCTCATTATCACTGTCAACAACATTGGCAGCAATGCTACGCTCTGTAGGTTCAAAATGATTTTTTGGTACTGGTATGACTAGATCGACTACCTCTGGTAACGTTTTTGCTTTTTCAAGCTGATGCAACTGTTCAATTAGCTCTGGAGTAAAGAAAGATTTCTTATGACTCACAATATGCATCACTTGTAGTGACATCGTATCTTGCACCATTTGCATGATTTCAAGCCACTGCGCGGTTGGCGCTCTTCGGTTCTCTACAAACGACTCATAGACGCTTTCTGCTTCGTGGGTTAAATCACCAATACTACGGATACCGGCCATCCGTGCACCGCCTTTAATCGTGTGCAAATGACGCTGTAGAACTTTCAGCGCATTGATATTGGTGATATCGGCCCGCCATTTATTGAAGCTTTCATCTAGTGCAGTATCAAGCTCTTGTGCTTCTTCTAAAAATATCTCTAATAGCTCGATATCAGTATCAATGGTTTCGAACTGTAGCTCAGTTGCTGGAACAACTCTAACGGTGAAGCCAACGTCCTCGTTCTCATCCCTTTCTTGATAAATACTCTGTAGATCATCAATGACTTGTTTATCTATTTTTAAGGAGGTACTTCCAGCTAAGGCATCGAACAAGCCAATCAGCTGAGCATGACCTGCATGCAATATCGCTTGAATGTCTTGATTTTGAGCTTTATCGATATTATTACTCAAATAACGATACGCATTACCCAGCTCATCTAAAATCGTGACAAATTTTGGAAATGCTTGCGCCTTTTCCATGAGAGAGGCTATTTGAGAGATTTGCTGCTCTATATAACTTTGAATATGCTCTATTTCAGTATGATTCAACGCATCATCTAGTTCCCACTCAGCATCGAGCAACGTATCAATATTACTGTCTAATAACTCTTCTATCGTCAGTTTCTTATTGGTCATGACAGTAGTGTCATTAGCCACGTATTGCTCACCAAGCATAGCTTGCAATGACGCTATATCATGCTGACTCTGCGAACCATCGTCCTCTGTTGATGCATCATACTGCTCTACATTTTGCTTATAGTTGTTTAGATAACCCTCTATTAATGTGGCTGACTGGGCTAATGCTGCTAAGTGCTGAGCATTCATACCTATATCTTGTTGTTGTAATGACTCCAAGCTATGCTCGATGGTCGCACTGACTTCGCTGATAGCGGCCAAAGCACTAGAACCCGAAGCGCCGCGCAAAGTATGAAATGCGCGTACGATTTCATCTGTGATTTCTATATGATGCTGTTCTCTATTGTCTTTGACAAACTGTTCGATACAATCAAGCAGCTCTTCTGCTTCATCAATAAATATCTTACAAAATGCTTTTTCTTCTTCGGTTTGAGGGGTAAGAACAACCGCTGCCTCTGCCATTTTTTCATTGACCGAGTGAAAGGTCTGTAAGGTAGAGTCTATAGCTTCATAACTATTGTCATCATAAGCATAGCCAGTCTTAGCCGTATCAGACCATGGCGTCTTTTCTTCCATCTCATCTATAGAACTATCTATTGATTGTGCAAACAAAGCAGAGTAGCTAAATTCACTCCCCTGCTGTTTGCTATACGCATCAGCACACGCAATCCACACTGGAACAACAGCTGGATAGTCTTGAGTACCCTGTTCAAATGCTATGAGCATATCAGGATAAGCTGCCAGTACATCTGTAATCAACTGACGCATATCAGCTGAGATAGCGACACTCTTATCCAAAATACGGTTGAGCATGTTTTCTATAGACCATGCTAGTTCAGCTGTATAGTTAGCGCCTACCATGCGGCCCGAACCTTTCAAGGTATGGAAACCACGGCGAATATCTTTCAAGCCCTCTAGATCGGTCGAATTTTTCTGCCAGCTTTCATACAACGGCACAATTTCTGCCAATACTTCATTGGCCTCTTCTATAAATATCTCTTTGATATCAGGATCTGCATCGTCGGCATCGGCTGGTAGTTGATTAGTCTCTCTAATAAAAGGTACAAGACTTTCTGGAATATCCAACGTAGATAGATATTCGTTGGTATTTGCTTCCTTGTTATTCGAGTCAGTAACCAACTCGGTACTATCGTTATTAGAATCGTTATCAGTATCATCAATTTCTAGTAGCGATTTTTCTAATTCTACATCCTCTGATATAACCTCTTTAGGAGCAAGTTCAGTTAGCGTCAGACCAGTGTTGACCGGCTGCTGGCTCATAAGATTACTACTTTGTAAAATAGTAATCGCAGGGTCAAAGCTTGGTGGTCGCGGGGCTGAAAAATCTGCTACCAATGCTGGTAGAATTTTTGTGGTACCAACCACTAGATTTACCACATCATCTGTTACTGGCAATGTTTTATCTAATAAACGATTGAGTAGGTTTTCGATTGACCATGCTATCTCGCTGATACTAAAGGCACCAACCATACGACCTGAGCCTTTTAGAGTGTGAAAACCTCTACGCACTTCAGTCAATGGTGTTAGGTCTTGTGAGTCTTGCGCCCAGATAGGAAGGAAATCTTCAAGATCAGTGATAATTTCGGTCACTTCTTCGATAAAGATATCGTGGACATCTTCATCTGTTTCAAAGTTATCAGGCTTCACGTGTTCACGAGCCTGCTTTAGTGCATCACTTTCAGTACTATTGGACAGACTCACATTATCTTGTTCAACTACATTTGCATCGTCTATATTGATAACAGGGTTAATTTCGCCACTATCATCATAACGTACAACATTCGTCGCAGCTGACTCTTGAGCGAATACAGTTTCATTAAGCGTTGCTGGTGATTCGATATCAGTATCAAGAAGCTGTGTTGCTCTGGCCGTATGTTCATTTGCTAAATTAAGCAACTGCTGATCAAAAACTTGCTGCGCAAGATAATCAAGTAATAGCTCAATAGACGTTAAGCTCTCAGCCAACATCTGCACCAAATTCCAGCTCGGAGTAGTAATATTACGAGTGGTTAACTGTGTAAATAGACTACCGATATCATCCATAGTATGACGAATTTCTGGCAATTCCATATCGTCAAAAGCTTGACCAATACTGGTAAACTCAGTAGACGCTGGTAATAATCCTATATCTTGATGTTGTATATAATCGTTGAAATTTTGCTTTATCTTTTCTACTGCAATTCGAAGCTCACGTAGGCCATCATCGGTAGGAATAGAGTCATGTTTACTTGTTAATTCTGTCTCGTTACTATTTATCACTTCAGGCATAGTAGCGAAAGAGGTCGCATCACCAATCTTAAGAGAAATGGTTTGCTCAGTACTATAAATAGCGTTATATAGCTCTTGCAGCTTGCGTTCAATTTGCCACTGCTCTTGCGCAAAACTCGTTTCTGATACAAGAGACTGTTTCAAATCTGCAAGGATGGATTCCACCTGAGACACGTAGTAAGTCCAGCCTCGGTTTTTGAGCTGCTCTCTGATATGTTGTAAAGGAGCTACCAAGCTATCTGGCTCATCCAGTTTGAAAATAAGCGCATCAATCTGAGTTAATAATTGCGGTAAAAAACGAGACGCTGTCGTGGTACTTTGAGATACTTTATCCAAAATAGACTGAGTACGTTTGCTACTGTGCGCTAGATAACTCAATTCAACATAGATTGCGGTGGTCAATCTTACAACTATAGTTGAAGGTACTTCATTTGACTGGGCATAAGATTCTATAACTTGATCAAGCTGACCTAATAATGGTGCATAACGCTCAGGAAGTGGCGTCTCATTTTGAGCCAGTTCACTTAGCAGTAATTCGGTTAAATACCATAGTCTTTGTAAACCACTATCTTGTGTTGTCTGCTTAAGATACTGGCTAGCTTTTTCTAAGGTACTGAGTGCTGACGACTGATTTGTATTAGTGATCAGTAATGCTTGTACTTGCTGACGCCATACAAGTAGCAACTGCTGACACTGTTCACTTGTCAAGCTAGCGGTAGCTTGTTCTGTCGGCACGGCCACTTCAATACTATTGATAATATTTTCGTTATTCGCATGATCATTGATGTATTCATGCTGAATATCACTAATATTTACAAGAAAGTTAGTTTCTATGTCTCGTTGAGACAAAGCTTGGGTCAGCTCATCAACTGCCCTATTTATCAGTTCTATATGATAGATTCCTGTACGCGCATACTGATTGATCTCTCGTTGCAACAATCGATGAGAGAACTGACCTATACGGCGCTCTTTGATAGAAAAATCATCACAACTTTGTAATTCTACGAGTTGACTCAACTTGCTAGCAACATTTGCTAGTAAAGGAAGTTTAAGTATGATGAGTGCACCACTAACCTGATGATAACTTGATATCAGCTGTTCATGGTCGATGCTAGATTCACCTAATTGCCAACCGTCAGATATCTGTGTTAACTGCTGATTGAATAATGGTAGCAACCACTGAAATGTCACGATGTCATTGGGCTGGTTTTTCATAGGTTTATCCTAACTCGTCTATGCACTAATTTAGGCACTAATTTTTTGCCACACATTAACCTGTGGGTGCGCAATGCGGCGCATATTTGAAGGACGCCAGAACAACGCCTCACCTGGAGCCAATACAATATATCCCTCTAACGCGCATTGCTCTGATAACCGTGCCAAAATATCACGCTGATCAAATTTACGAAAATATAGCAGCATGTTTTGGCAAATAATCACATTCTGAAGATGCGTAGTGGGTGGTATTTTTTCAATAATATTGTGTACAGAAAAATTGACATGCGGTTGCAATACAGGGGCTACCTGCCAATTCTCCTGGATACTATTAGCCGCTTCTGGTGTGCTAGGCTTCAATCTGTTTAATCTACCTTTAGATGGCAGCGGCTGAACAAACGACTGACATGATTGCGGGATTAAAGTTTGCTGCCTGTTATCATACTGCCCCAACCGTGCGCTTTTAATAGCCTCTTCACTGATGTCTGTCCCTAATATGACATAGTCTTGACATCGCTGTACGGCCAAGCTCATGGCCAGTGACCAAGCTTCTTGTCCACTTGCGCAGCCAACACTCCAAATACGAAATAAACTATCAATGTTGCCTGCTTTATGATGCTGTAATGCATACTCTGTAACAAAGTCGATAGAGGGTCTATGTCGAAAGAAGCGACTCTCATGAATGAGCACTTTGTCTAACAACTGCTGACGCAACTCATTATTTCTCGATAGTTGATACCATAATTGTTGAACGCTCAATCCGTTCGACATCGCCGTACAGTCGATTGCATTAGCCAGCCACTGTAGCTGTATGTCTGGCAGCACAAATCCAGTTTCCTGCTCTATGTACTTCTGCCATCGCTGCACATCCAAACTGTCGACTTTCATCAAAGTATTACCTAATGTCAGATCAACTGTATAAGCAGATGATTTGGCTTATTAACACCATCTATGCTAGATAAATCATCTACTATGATTACGGTTTCTTTTTATCACTCTTACAGCAGCAACCTTGTCCAATATGCAGAAAAACCAAATGCTATCGATCTTGCTCTAAAAGAATACCTAATCACTAAACGCTTTCTTTCAATGCGCCTTCCGTATCCAACACTTCATAATCTACTAGCTCGTCGTCGTTCGATACCTTAAAGCCCGTTACCGATTCCTGTAGTGCTGCTGCCATTTCACTTAGCTCACCAATAGAACGGGCTGTTGCCATCGTTCCAGATGAGGTTTGCGAGGTAATATCTTGAATGATGTTCATGGTGTGAGAAATATGACCCGCAGACTCAGCCTGTTGTAATGCAGCATTTGAGATGTTTTGAATCAAGTCAGCCAAGGTGTTAGAAACGCTCTGCACTTCTTCTAGTGCTTCACCCGCATCTTTTGCTAAGCGTGCACCGCGTACAACTTCAGAAGTTGTTGATTCCATCGACATAACCGCTTCGTTGGTATCAGCCTGGATGGTTTTTACCAATGTTTCAATCTGTTTAGTAGCGTTTGCTGAACGCTCAGCCAGACGCTGTACCTCATCAGCAACAACCGCGAAGCCTCGGCCCGCTTCCCCTGCCATCGATGCCTGAATAGCGGCGTTCAATGCCAAAACGTTGGTCTGGTCAGCAATATCGTTAATTAGTCCAACGATATCACCAATCTCTTGCGAAGACTCACCAAGACGCTTAATACGTTTTGACGTTTCTTGAATCTGATCACGAATAACGTTCATACCCTCAATAGAGCGTTGTACAACTTCTGCTCCATTGTGAGAGATAGCAACTGAACGCTGGGCAACCGTTGCAGATTCTGCAGCGTTGTTTGAAACCTGATCAATTGAGACAGTCATCTCATTAATAGCGGCTGATACTCCAGCAATTTCTTGTGCTTGGTGTTCAGAAGCTTCGGCCAGTTCAACAGCATTCATCTGCGTTTGATCCGAAGACTGTGAGACTCGGTCAGCAGTGCTGTTAATAACCAGTACCAACTGTCGTAATTGGTCAATTGCAAAGTTGACTGAATCAGCAATCGCCCCTGTAAAGTCTTCTGATACAGTCGCATTGACTGTCAAATCACCTTCTGCCAAATCACCCAACTCATCAAGTAGACGTAAAATAGCGATCTGGTTACGTTCGTTTTCTTCTTGAATTTGACGCGCTCGTTCAGACTCAGCTTCTGCTTCTTGACGACGACGCAAGGTTTCTTTTTCAATAAGCGATCGCTCTGACCCACCACGGTTTTTCAGTAGCTGGTACAAAGCAAACAGAATCCCTAATGCGCCGATTGCAAATACAGCCGCTGGCAAGATAACGGATTGATTGAAACTATCGAAATACTGACTTACCGATGATAGCGAGTTAACTAGCCAAATCAGACAAGCCAAACTTAATAGAACAAAAAATCCTAACAATAGCTTCCAAGTACTATCAGCGTCTTTGCCATCTGTTGATGTTTTGGCCATACCAGCTACAGGTTTTTTTATCACATCACTCATCTTGCGTCTTCCTTTCAAACAGTCATCAAAGTCTAATTGTGGCTGACTTTGACAATCGTATTGTTATCTAAACAATGATTAGCAAAGCCTGTATAAATGCTGACATCGAACCCTATTATGTCAGTCGCTATTCTTCTATCGTTACTTGATAGACAGGTATTTTATAGTTAATAGCTATATCGCAGCATCTGAATACTGAGGATCCTGTGCGAGCAAACTTGGCATAAATACATACCAGTCTTGGTCATTTTTGAAAAACTTGCCATGGTTATAATGCGCAAATGGCGACTCTGGATCGATGGCTTCTGGACGATACTGTTCTTGTGTGAACTGTTCGATACCAAGTACTTGATCAACCAGCAGCCCTGAAAAGTTATTGTCATAATCAATGACGATAACTTTTCGTTGGCTCATTTGTGTCAAGCGACTAGGGACTTGCAAAAAATGCGACAAATCCGTTAAAGGTAATAGTCGCCCACGAATGTTGGCAATACCTAGCATCCATGGCTTTACTAGAGGTAGGCTAGTATATTCTGGCATAGATAATACCTCTGATACCTGACCCATAGGGGCAACTAAGCGCTGCCCACCAATTTCAAATACCACACCTTGCCAATCAAACTCTTGGCCACCGCGGCGACCGCTTTTGCGCGCGCGTGCCAAATCTGCTAAACGTAGAAGCTCAATAAATCCTCTAGAAGCCACAAGTTACTCCATTACTTTGCGAATCATATTGACCAATCCACTTTCATCAACTGGCTTGTTCATATATTCTTTAGCGCCTTGACGCTTGCCCCAAACTCTATCTGTTTCTTGGTTTTTGGTACTGATCATGATGACAGGGATATGAGCAGTGGTTTTACCGCGGGTGATCTTACGCGTGGCCTGAAAACCATTCATTTCAGGCATTACCACATCCATCAAAATCACATCTGGTAAATGTTCAGCTGCCATCTGGCAACCCTGCTCACCATTGGTCGCTTCCAACACTTGGAAGTTATTTTTGGCAAGCATATCGCGAAATTTCGCCATTTCTGATGGCGAGTCGTCAATGACTAAAACGGTAGTCATAGGAGGTTCCTTTAAGTTCTAAAATATCTGTGAAGATATATTGATATATGGTTCAGATAAAATGATTAAAAATAGCACTTATAAATCGACTGGTGGCCATTCTTTAATCATAGTTATTCAGTATTGAATAATCTGGAGCGATAATATCAATCACTCCCTGTAAGTCTATATTTATTCGATTAACGGTACTGATTAATGGCATCAAAAAGCTCATCTTTACTAAATGGCTTTGTCAGATACTCATCAGAACCCACAATACGACCACGTGCCTTATCAAATAGACCATCTTTAGATGACAACATGATTACCGGTTTATTAGCATAATCAGGGTTATTTTTTATCAGCGCACAGGTCTGATATCCATCTAGACGTGGCATCATAATGTCGACAAAAATAATATCTGGATTGTTATCTACAATCTTTGCTAACGCATCGAAACCATCGATAGCGGTCACTACTTCACAGCCCGCTTTTTGTAATAAAGTTTCTGCAGTACGGCGAATGGTTTTTGAATCATCAATTACCATTACTTTTAAACCTTCAAAATTATTTTCCATTCTCATTGTCCTGTAAACGACTATTTGTTCGTAACGCTATCTAGCAATACAAAATTTGCTTGGCTATTTTAAACTTTTATATCATCTATTGTCAGATCGATATAAGTACCTATATTTGCATTGTCTGCGTTGAAATTTGTGATAACAGCGAATCTTCTACAATTGATGCCTACTGACTAATCGCGGTATCAATATAACGTACTATACGCACTTTATAATTATTAATCTTACAAAATCTAGCGTTATTTAAGTGCCTTGGATAGGTTAACTTACCCTTCA
>NZ_PJBU01000113.1:0-145582 GCF_002863645.1 Psychrobacter sp. MES7-P7E
TGCTTGTGTCTTTATCTGGTTGCCACTCATTTGAATTCTATACACACCCTAATCCTTTCTGTAAAATAAATTAACCTGAATTCGGGATAAATATGGCTTTATCTCGAATTCAGGTTTCTATGATGACGAATAATTATCGGTGACTATCGGCGGTCGGGCTTGCAATATACAGGCTTTTAGCGACTAACTTTCTAACTTATAAGCTTCATCCTCAGATGGCACGATGATCCACAATTGTGGTTTGCCAAATTCTCTAAAGGCATCCTCAATGATGCTTTTAAAGACATTGAAGTCCTCAGTGTTTATTCTTTTGACGTCTGTCAAATCCAGCCTTAAATGAATTACCTCACTGTCTGTTAGACAATCCCATGCACTGTCCCAGTTGTGCGAAAAATGACTAGGAAAATCACAAGCCTTAGCCAAACTCGTCAATAGCTCAGTTTTTTCGAGCGTGTCACCGACGGCTATAGTAACAGCCTGCGCAGGAATGCTAGTACCCAGTGCTGTACCGTTTTGGTTAATGTGGTCCTGATTAACATGGCTTTGACTAACATAGTGGATGGCTTGGTTCATACTTTCTCGATTCATATCGGCTTTGTCCGTATTCGCTTGTTTCATATCAGCTCGTTTCATATTAAGGCACCTGTAGTCTTTGGAAACTATCATAATGGTCGACAGTCAAGTAATAGACAGTAGGTGGGTTGCCACCAGTGACGATACGCCGTGCGCCGCGATGAGAGACACCAGGGGTGGGTACGGTATATTCGCGGTAGTAACCTTGTGACTGGGTGGGTAGTCTGCCTTCACGGTTATAAAATGTCGTGCCATCTTTATTTGGATACGGAAACGGGCCGCCTTGCTGAATAAGCGCAATCGTATTATCGACCTGTGCGTCACCTGTTATTCCTGATACTGCGGCCTGACTCGTATTATTAGCGACGTCCTGCGATACCGTTGTCGACTCGATGCTATCAGCAAGCAATGTCGAATTTAAATCGCCAAAGAAATAGAAAGCGACGGCGATTATAGCGATAAGGCTAAATAGCGTAGAGCCTAAGCTTCTTTTATTGGGTCTGCTATTGTGACTGCTACGATTTGAGTTACGAGTGCGTTGATTGCTATTTCTATTAGCATTAGTAGGTGTATAGTTTGGAATATCTGATGCAGTATCTTGGTCAAGGCTCAATGAAGACGAGGTCACTTCAGTGGCTCTTAATTGATTTTTGTCGTTACGGGCACTGTTAAAATAGACGTTTTGACCAACCGTTATAGGCTTCGCCAACTGTGCTTTGCTAATATGAAAGAACACATCTTCACTTTGATTATCTACATCGATAAAGCCATAGCCTTTATCTTCGTTCCAGTGCTTAATCTTGCCACTTTGCATGCTCGTACCGCTCCCTATAATTTAAATGCCTTAACTAAAATACTTATGATGCAAACGAAGAAACGCCAGCATAATTGCTGACGTTTCTGATTACTCGTTTCGATAGTCGATGCTAGTATGATTAAGCACGGGTTTCGCCATGACCATAAACGATCCATTTCTGTGAAGTCAGACCTTCGAGACCGACAGGGCCGCGCGCATGGATTTTGTCCGTTGAGATACCAATCTCAGCACCGAGACCGTATTCAAAACCATCAGCAAAACGGCTAGAGGCGTTAATCATAACGCTGGCCGAGTCCACTTCACGGATAAAGCGTTGCGACTTGGTATAGTTATCAGTGATGATGACATCGGTATGATGGCTGCCGTGCGTATTGATATGCTCAATCGCTTCGTCAATACCTGCGACCACTTTTACCGCTAGGATAGGAGCTAAATATTCAGTATCCCAATCCTCAGCCGTGGCAGCGGATAAATGACCTTCAAGCTTAGCGTTTTCATTTAGGATAGCTTGTGACTTGTCATCAAGGCGTAGTTGCATTGCATCATCAGCAGCGACGATGGCCTCTGCTATTTTAGACAATAGCTCATCTGCGACTGTTTCATCGACCAGTAGCGTCTCCATCGTATTACAAGTGCCGTAGCGATGTGTTTTGGCATTGACGCTGACCTTAATCGCAATCTCAGGATCCGCATCACTATCGATAAAGGTATGACAATTACCGTCTAAATGCTTAATTACAGGTACTTTGGCATCGTTGCTAATACGCGCAATCAGACCTTTACCGCCACGTGGTACGATGACATCGACATATTCAGTCATGGTAATCAGCTCACCAACGGCTGCACGATCGGTCGTCTGTAGCACTTGTACACTATGTTCCGATAGATCAGTATGACTAAGTCCTTTGATGATACATTTGGCAATCGCTTGGTTAGATTCAAATGCTTCAGAACCACCGCGCAAGATAATAGCATTGCCTGATTTGAGTGCCAGTGAGGCAGCCTCTAAAGTCACATTAGGGCGCGACTCATAAATCATACCGACTACGCCAAGTGGCACCCGCATTTTGCCCAAATGAATACCCGATGGCTGATAGGTCATGTCAGTGACTTCACCGATTGGATCAGGAAGGCCAGCGACGTCTTTAAGACCTTGTAGCATACCGTTAAATCGTGCTTCGTTTAGCTCCAAGCGATCGAGGAGTGCGCTATCAAGATTGTTTTTTTGACCGTTGTCCATATCGATTTTATTGGCAGCCAAAATATCTTGTTTGGCATTGACCAGCTCATCATGAATGGCCAAGAGTGCTGAATTTTTATCGCCAGTATTGGCAGCAGCGAGTGCGCGAGAAGCAGCTCGTGCTTGCTTGCCGACAGACTGCATATAGGTCGTAATATCCGTAGTATTCGATTGACTCATAAATTATTTTCCTTATGTGGTACAGGTTTTTTATAACTAAAAGCGCCCAGTTTTATATAGGTAAAAGTACCTAAAAAGGCGAAAAATGTCGCAAAAAAAGAAGTTTTGAATGCCTACTGAAATAGCGATAGGTCATTATGCTATTTAACATAGAGCAGATTGAGGCGATAGTAAAGATGATTTTGTGAACAGAATCCGCTTTGTAGCGCTCTTGTAGGGGCTTATTCAAAGTAATATTGTTCATGCTAAGCAATATTTATTTAAGATAGCCGCGTTATCAGTACTACACTATATCTTTACGTGTTTTTAACAGAATTGCGCTGTAAATACTAAGGTAGCTGCGAGATATCCTCAGTATAGTAAGCATTAAAACAGCAAGGCTATCAGTAGATAGTACTTAATCTTATTATGATGAGTGATGGAGAACGAACATGGCTACGAAAAATACAACTTATAAAAATTGGTTAACGGTTGGCTTGGTAGCAGGCGCTCTGGCATTAGGTGCTTGTAGCAAAAAAGACGAGACACCGATGGAGACTGAAGCTGATACTACTGTAGACGCTCAAACCTCTGTAGAAGAAAGTGCAACAGCAAGCGACAATGATGATGTGGCCGTTGCTAGTGCCGATGATGAAGGTATGGACGTTACCAATAACGATGATGTGGCAGTGGCGACAGCAGAAGATGCGGATGTGATGGATGGTACTGAAGACTCAGAGCATGTATCGACGTATTAATCGCATATTATAGAATATATTAGCTACATCATAAGTGTACTAACTAGATACTATAAATAGGCAGTTATCAGATAACACAACGTCTCGTATTCTAAAGTGATAAAATAAAGCCCAGAGCGATAAATGCAGTCTGGGCTTTTTTGTATTCGCGGTTTGCTAAAAACTGATTAACCCGTTGGTTAAATACAATATTTGCCTTTTTACTGTGTAATAAGAGACAATATGGCATTTTTCTCTTTGCCTCATCAGGCATATTACGATAATGCATCTAGATGCTTGTACTATATATAGATATAGCTCTTATTTTATTCGTGTTTTCACTCATATTTATTGGAAGTCTGCTGAACCATGCTTGATACTGCAAAAAACCCGACTCGGCCTATCGCCCTAGACTTACAAGACATCCATAAAAGCTACGGCTCATTAGAGGTACTAAAAGGGGTATCCCTGACTGCCTATGATGGCGATGTTATCTCTATTTTGGGCTCATCTGGCTCAGGTAAGTCGACGTTGCTGCGTTGTATTAATCTTCTAGAAAACCCAAATCATGGTCGTATCTTGATCGGTAATGAAGAGCTGATGCTAAAGCCTGCCAAATCAGGTGAGCTACAAGCGGCAGACGTGAAGCAGCTAGAAAGCTTGCGTGCACGCGTCGGGTTTGTCTTTCAGAGCTTTAATCTGTGGCCGCACAAGACCATTTTGCAAAACATCATCGAAGGGCCAACGCAGGTCTTGAAGATTAAAAAAGACCAAGCGATTAGCGATGCGGAAAAACTACTCGATAAAGTCGGCCTGCTCGACAAAAAAGACGCTTATCCTGCGAACTTATCTGGTGGTCAGCGTCAGCGTGTCGCTATTGCTCGTGCGCTTGCTATGCAGCCACAAGTTCTACTATTTGATGAACCAACCTCTGCGCTAGATCCTGAACTGGTCAACGAAGTACTTGCGGTAATGCGTGAGCTAGCAGAAGAGGGGCGTACAATGCTTATCGTTACTCACGAAATGCGCTTTGCCCGTGAAGTATCAAGCAAAGTCGTCTTTTTACATCAAGGTGTGGTTGAAGAAATTGGCACACCTGAGCAAGTCTTTGACAACCCTACCTCTGAGCGCGTCAAAGACTTTATGGCATCACACCGTCCTACTTAGTTATTAATTATTAGTTTTTCGCTTAATATCATGTCCAATACAAATGGTGGCAACACGCTTGCCACCATTTACCCTACCAAATGTAAAATCACTGTAACGTAACCATTGTTGACTGTTTATTGCCCAATGATAACTATGAGTATGCAAAACGTTTGTTTTTGATATTTTACTCAGGTATTATCAAAAGGTTTATAGGTCGTCACGTCTCGTGGCTGTCTGTTATTCTGCTATCTATATTGCTTGTCTGGCAGGGACGTCAGAGAACAAAATATCAGCACCCTAAGTCAGAAAATCCTGTCAAAAACTTATGTAAAACCCATCAGAATTTAAGGAACGTATGATGTCGAATTCTCGCCTATTGTGGTCATCGATGACCGTTACTGCTGCATTGATGTTGAGCGCTTGTAGCCAACCTGCCGATGAAACTACCGATACCAACGCTGACGCCCCTGCAGCAGAAACCACTGGTAAAACCATTCGTATCGCTACCGAAGGCGCTTACCCTCCATTCAACTATACCAACGCCGACGGCAGCTTGGCAGGTTTTGATATCGATGTTGCCAATGCATTATGTGATCAAATGCAAGCCAAGTGTGAAATCGTTGCACAGGACTGGGACGGTATTATCCCAGGTCTATTGGCACAGAAATATGATGCGGTGATTGCAGGTATGTCTATTACCGCTGAGCGTCAAGAAAAAGTTGATTTCAGCGAGCCATACTTTGCCAATACGATGGTATGGTTGACCAATACGGATGGTAGTTTTGATCCTATGGCGATTAAAGACGCAACGCTTGGTGGTCAACGTTCTACTACGCCAGGTGCTTATCTACAGGATAACTACGAAGGCAAAGAAGGCAACACAGTTCAATTGTATGACAACTATGACAATGCCTATCTAGATCTAAAATCTGGTCGTAGCGATGCCGTATTGGCCGAAAAAGTTTCTGCCAAATCATGGTTAGCAGAAAATGCAGCGGGCTTCGGTATCGTTGGTGATGAAATTGATAACGATGACAATATTGCCATTGCTGTACGTAAAGGTGACTCACTCAAAGCTGACTTTGACAAAGCATTGAGCGAAATCCGTAGTAACGGTGAGCTTGCACGTCTTGAGCAGATGAACTTTGGTCAATAATGACTCACTGAAGATTTATGCTTAGAACAAGTAACGTTTGATGCGAGTAATGCTAAAACTGGGCATTTTTCAAATAAACGGTGTTTATAATCATAAATCAGCAAGCAGTGATTGACGATACAGCTGGTAAATATATTAAGGAATAAAACTTATGACAATTTCAATGACATCATCAATGAGTAAAAAAGCATTGTGGCTAGCACCGCTTAGCGCAGCAATGCTAATGCTGGCAGGTTGTAACAATAGCTCAGCACCAGCAGAAAATGCTGAAGCTGATACCGCTACTGAAGCGCCTTTAAATATCAAAATCGCTACAGAATCAAGCTACAAGCCTTTTAGTTATACCGATGCAGATGGCAAGCTGATTGGTTACGAGATTGAGCTAGTTGACGCACTATGTGCACAAATGAAAGCTGAGTGTGAAGTCATCTCTCAAGATTGGGACGGTTTGATTCCAGGGCTTAACGCACAGAAATTTGATGCAGCTATCGCAGGTATGTCTATCACGCCTGAGCGTAAAGAAGTGGTTGATTTTAGCGACCCTTACTTCCATAGCGGTATCATCTTGATCGGCAAAAAGGGTGATGACTTAAGCGTTGAGTCGCTAACAGGCTTACCAATTGCCTCACAGCGCTCAACTGTTGCCTCGCAATACCTACAAGACGAGCATGCAGATGCTGATATCAAACTATACGATACGCAAGACAATGCCTATCTAGATCTAACCTCAGGCCGTGTGCGCGGTATGATGTCTGACAAAGTAACGGGTATCGACTGGTTAAAAACAGACGCAGGCAAAGGTTACGAAGTTAAAGGTGAAGAAATCAGCACCAATGATGACGCAATGGGTATTGCTTTCCGTAAAGGCGATCCGTTAATTGCTAAGTTCAATGCAGCATTGGCTGAGCTAAAAGACAACGGCACCTATGATCAAATCACGGGTAGCTATTTTGGTACTAGCTCAACGGCTGCTGCGCAAAAAGCTGTGGCAACAACTGATAGTGTCGAAGAAGTAATGGTCGCTGAAGAAGAAGCGCCAGCTAACTAATACGATATCTAGTAGTTTGACTGCTGTTGTTTGAAAACGTGTTGTTTACTCAAGAAAAAACCAAGGATGATCATGAGCAACCATTGTGCCCCAATCTGTGCCACGACTGGCAAATCTAACATTACTGTAGCCAGTCGTCTGTCTATGTCATTGCTCGCACTAGCGACGGCCTTTACCGTTGCTGGCTGTAGCAATAGCCAAGAGAGTGCAGCTGATACCAATCCAGAGGCTACCAAAACAACGGCAGCGTCTACAGGTGATGTATTACGCATCGGTACAGAAGGGGCCTATGCACCTTTTAACTATACCAATGCCGATGGGACACTGGGTGGTTTTGATGTTGAGATAGCAAATGCACTTTGTGCGGATATGCAGGTCACTTGTGAGATTGTGGCGCAGGACTGGGACGGTATTATTCCTGGTCTAAAAGCAGGTAAGTACGATGCAATCGTGGCCGCGATGTCCGTTACTCCAGAGCGTTCGCAGCAGGTGAGCTTCACCGATCCGTACTTTAGCAATGCCTTGGTTTTTTTGGCCAAAAAAGACAGCAGCTTTGATCCTAGCAACAACAGCGATATCGACTCGCATTCTATTGCTGCACAGCGTTCAACTATCTCATCGCAGTGGCTAGAAGACACGTATCCAAAAGCCGATATGAAGCTTTATGATACGTTGAGCAATGCGTTTTTGGATCTCGGTTCAAACCGTGTCGATGCGATGATTTCTGATAAGCTGCCTGCCATAGAATGGCTGAGCTCAAATGCTGGTAGCAAATATGCGCTAAAAGGTGATGAGATCGATATTAATGATAACTTTGCGATAGCGGTACGCCCAGGTGATCCGCTACAAGCAAAGATCAATCAGTCTCTTGCCAATATAAAAGCAAACGGTACTTACGATAAAATCAACCAAAAGTACTTTGCGGTGCCAGCGTCTGCAACGAGTACAGTTGATGAAGACGCAAATACAGGCACAGATACAAATACTGCCGAGCAACCAGCGACAGAAAACGCTAGTTAATAGCTAACAGTAGTTAGAGATAGCAGTCAAAAAATATTGTTTTGATCAATAAAAGGATATCGCCTTCATGGTGATGTCCTTTTTTATTTGTCGTTATATCAACAAATATACATCGTAGCGGCCTACCAATTTTGCTCAAACTTAGTCGGCTTATTGTATGTCTCTAGAGGCAAGTGTCTGTTTAAGTACGGTTTAGGCGCAGCTTTTACGCGTCAGTATTAACATCATGGCGAGTGAATATGATAAAATCAGCGCTCATTTCTACTGTGTCAATTATCGCAGCGTTAATCGTATTCTTCTGACGTCATTTTTTGATGCCGACCATCCCTATTGATTTGGTATAAAATACGGTGTTTTGCCGCGTTCAGCTATTGATGCTGATTCTTTTAACTCATATTTTGCTAGGGCGTGTCTTCATTTTAAAAATGGTAATAAAAATGAGATAAATTGCAGTCAAACAAGGAAAATAGCGCAAATAATATCGAGATATTAGTCAGCTATTTGACGCCGTTTGGCAAGATTTAGCCGTTTTTAAACCATTTAGATGTCTATCGATTGAATTGAAGACATGCCCTAACTGCTAATATAAAGAGACTGAGTGGATAATCGTGTTTGACTTACAAGGATTTGGCGCGCTTTTATTAAGCGGCGCTACCGTCACCATACAGCTAGCTGTGACCAGTTTAATTATTGGTCTGGCTTTAGGCTTGCTCGGCGCAACCGCAAAGATGTCCAATATCTGGTTGCTGCGTAAACTTGCGACTGTCTATACTGCGACGATGCGCGGTATTCCTGAGCTGCTATTGGTGCTCTTTATTTATTATGGCGGCTCTATCTTATTGATGAGCATCCTCAAAAAGTTCGGCTATAACGACTATGTCGAGATTAGCGCTTTTTGGGGTGGTGTCATGGCACTGTCTATTGCTTTTGGTGCATATGCGACTGAGATTTTTCGCATGTCCATTCAAGAGATTCCAGTAGGGCAGCGAGAGGCTGCGCAAGCGATTGGTATGCGTCCTTTTCAGACTTTTTATCGCATCACGTTGCCGCAAGTGTGGCAGATTGCTTTGCCAGGTTTGGGTAATTTATTTCTGGTACTGCTCAAAGATACCGCATTGGTATCGGTCGTGGGTCTCAAAGACATCATGTATCAGTCATCGCGTGCGGCACAGTCTACACAGCAGCCATTTACCTTTTATATGGCAGCAGCGATTATTTATTTGGGTCTGACCATGTTGATTACTGGCTTTATGATGTGGCTTGAGTGGCGCGCCAATCCTGCGGCACGCTATGCCAAAAAGATAAGCCGTCAATCCACTCACAGTCAATCGACCATAGGGTAGAGGAGAGATACTATGGATTGGAATTGGCAGGTCATTTTTGACCATATCCCTGATTTACTAGGCGGCGCGGTATTGACCGTACAGCTGGTTTTGTTTTCAGGTGTGATTGGATTGCTGTTTGGTTTGGTTTTGGCGTTATTACGACTGTCTAAGAATTGGGTGGTACAGATACTACCATTCCTGTATATCTTCTTTTTCCGTGGTACGCCGCTGCTGGTACAGATATTCCTGATTTATTATGGTTTAGGTCAATTTGAGGCCGTACGCGAGTCGTTCTTGTGGGAGCCGGTACTTAGCCAAGCATATTGGTGTGCCATCATCGCCTTTACCCTCAATACCAGTGCTTATCTCGCAGAGATTATACGCGGGGCGATTCAGACGATTCCGATTGGAGAGCTTGAAGCGGCTGATGCGCTTGGTATGTCAAAATGGCAAAAGCTAACACGGGTTACACTGCCGCGCGCATTTGGTATTGTGATTCCAGCGTACAGTAACGAAGTTATCTTTATGCTAAAAGGTAGTGCGCTAGCTTCAACTATTGCATTGATGGATATCACAGGTGTTGCTCGTACGATTAGTGCGCGTACCTATACCTTGATGGAGCTATTCTTTGCCGCTGGTATCGTCTATCTACTGCTGTCGTGGGTTATCTTGTTTAGCTTTAGAATGTTTGAAAAACGTATGAACCGCCACGCCAGTTATGTACCACCAGATGTCGTGACCAATACGATTCCATAGTTAGCAGTTAGCAGTTAGCAGTTAGCAGTTAGCAGTTAGCAGTTAGCAACTAAAAACCGTCAAAGTCACTGTAGACAATATAGTATGGACTGCTGATAAAATAGCCATCATTTACAGGGAGAGTTTAGTATGAGCCAATCGCCACACGAGTCATTAGCGAACGCCATTGCAGCTGGTGTCAATGCCGAGCAGGGCGCTATCAATCATAATAAAAGCCTACGTACCTCTATTGGTAAGGTAGTTTGTGTTGGTCGCAACTATGCGGCACATGCTGCAGAATTGGGCAATGAAGTACCAACCACGCCGATACTGTTTATGAAACCTGCGTCTTCAGTGGTCTCTATCCGTAGTGATGTGGTTCGCCCAAGTCCAGAGCTGTTTGGTGAGACTCACTACGAGGCCGAGCTATGTATTCAGTTATCAGCTGATTTATCTATGGCGACGATTGAGCAAGCTCAGCAAGCCATTGGTGGGGTGACATTGGGACTGGATTTGACCTTGCGTGATTTGCAAAGCAAGCTAAAAGAAAAAGGTCATCCGTGGGAGCGTGCTAAGTGTTTTGACGGAGCTTGCGTCCTTGCTGATTGGCTCGACCCGCAAGCGTTTGGCAATCTGCAGAATGTACAGTATCAGCTGTCTATCAATGATAAATTAACGCAAGATGGCGATAGTGCCTTAATGCTATTTCCTGTCTATGAATTACTGGTCAATATCAGTCACGCCTTTAGCTTGCAAGCAGGGGATGTGATTATGACTGGTACGCCAAGCGGTGTTGGTGTGTTGCAAGCAGGCGATCAGCTTAAGCTAAAACTGGGTGCTCATGAGTGGGTATCACAAGTACAGTGAGCTTGATTGCAATAACAGACGCATATTAAAAACCCTGAGCAATTGCTTGGGGTTTTTGCTTTTAAGACTTTATATTTATTTCTAAAATTTGCTAACGGCCAAACAATGCTAGCTATCTAATCATTCTATTTTTCAATAATCGTCAGTACATTCGATTGTCATCAGTTTGTCACCTATTGTTCAGCGTGCTGTCATAAAGGTTGAGTAGACTTAAGCGGAATTCGTATTTTTGTGGTCGTAATGATAAAGCCGCGATCAACTCTCTGCCAATCTAGCCTAATAGCAAGGTGACTGATAATGACATTATTGAACAATGAGCGAACGCTTGCCCACGAAGTGGTTGAAGACTCCAATCCTACTAATAATACTGACTTTCAGACGATTATCAATCGTCGATTGAACCGCCGTAGTATCCTAAAAGGTGGCACAGGGTTGACGGCTGCTGCGTTTTTTGGCGCATTACCTTTGGTCGGTTGTAGTGAAGACGACGATAGCAGTATTGTTGGTGATGACAATAATGCCGCTATCCCTGCACAAGGTGATCTAAAGCGTCCTAATACCCTAAAGTTTGAGGCAGTCGCGCATTCAACAGCTGATACGATGACCGTAGCAGCAGGCTACAAGGCAGAGATGATATTACCGCTGGGTACACCGCTGAACTCTGGTATTGAGGATTGGAAAGACAATCGCGAGCAATCAGCAGAGTCATTTGAATGGCGTATGGGTGACAACCATGATGGGATGTGGTTCTTTGGCAAAAACGGTAACGCTTACGATGCCAAAGCGTCAGAAAACAGCTTGTTAGTCATGAATCATGAATACGTTAATAGCAGTGAGCTTAGCCCATTTGGCTATTACGTCACTCAAGATAACGAAGCTGCGCCTATCTTTCAAAACCGCCGTCTCGCAAGCGACGTCCGCCGTGAAGTCAATTGTCATGGCGTCTCAGTGGTCGAGTTAACTCGCCGTGCAGATGGTATGGGTTATGAGATGGTACCTGACTCTAAATACAATCGTCGTATCACCAGTAGTACAACAGCACAATTGGCTGGCCCTGTGGCAGGCTCTGCTCTGGTCAAGACCAAGTTTGATCCGACAGGCTATCAGACTCGCGGCATCAATAATAACTGCGGCGCAGGTCTGTCACCGTGGGGTACTTATCTGACTACCGAAGAGAACTTCTTGGGGGTGTTTGCCCGTGGACAAGATGCCAGCCAATTGAGCGCTGGTGATAACTATGCGCGCGAGCGCTACGGTGCGGTGGAGGACTTCCCAGGTTGGGAGTATCTATGGCATACCCCAGAGGCAAAGGATGCCAAAATAGCAGACGAGTTCTCACGCTGGGATATGACAGCTGTCGGTGCGAGTGCTGCTGAAGATTATCGCTACGGCTTCAACACTTTTGGTTATATTACTGAGATTGACCCATTTGACCAAAACTCTATACCGCAAAAACGTACCGCACTGGGCCGATTCGCTCATGAAAACTGTGCGTATGCTCCTGTTGAGCAAGGTAAGCCAGTGGTGTTCTACATGGGTGATGACGCCCGAGGTGAGTACATTTATAAGTTTGTCTCCAAAGCGATGTGGTCAAACTCGGACATCGGCGGCGGACTAAAAGCAGGTGACAAATATCTGAATGACGGCACGCTATACGTGGCGGTATTTAACGAAGATGGTAGCGGTGAATGGAAAGCTCTCGTCCATGGTCAAAATGGACTGGATGCTTTTAATAGTGTACTGCCATTCAATGGACAAGATGAGGTATTGGTCTTTGCTCGTGCAGCTGCCGATGCTGCTGGTGCTACTAAGATGGATCGACCTGAATGGGTATCGGTCAGCCCTATGACGGGTGATGTCTATGTGACATTGACCAATAATAAATATCGCGGTGTGCGTGACGACCAGCCTGTCTCAGCTTCCAATCCGCGTAGCTATCAATCAAGCGGAAAAGCGCTTGGTAATGACAATGGTCACATTATTCGCTGGGCAGAAGCGGGCGGCGACCATGCCGCAACGAGCTTTGAGTGGGATATTTATCTGTTTGGTGCGCCAAGTGATTTATCGGCAGAAAACTTATCTCAGCTAAATGATAATAATGACTTTTCTTCACCTGATGGGCTATATTTTGACCCGCGCGGTGTCTTGTGGATTCAGACAGATGACGGCGCTTATACCGATACCAGTAGCTGCATGTTGCTCGCGGCTCTACCAGGCAAAGTCAGTGATGGCTCGATGACGACCACATCGGCAGGGCAGTCGACCCGAGTCGGCACATCTGCTAGCAATGACAATATTAAACGGTTCTTTGTTGGTCCTGAAGGATGCGAAGTAACAGGTATTACCATGGCACCAGATTTTAAGACGCTGTTTATCAACATTCAGCATCCTGGCAACACATGGGGCGCTGTCGCTGGCGGTAGTATACCTCGCTCAGCGACTGTGATGATTACTCGCGAGGATGGTGATGTCATACTGGCAGAATCATTTGTTACAGCTGATAGCACGACATAGATAGATAAGCTGTAAGCGAATAATAGAAATAACCAAAATGCTCACGACCATAAGAATCCCAAGTTAAGGCTTGGGATTTTTTATTGTCATATTGATTTGATGGCTAACGAGACCGTCTATCACTCATCTGGCTCTGCTAATCGTCATCTCGCTCTAAAGTCAAACCATTCACTTCTCTTTGCTGCCGTTACAGGATAATATAGACCATTACTTCTCTCGCTGAATGTGCAAATATTATGAGCAGTCCAAATGTGTTTTATAACAACGGTGTTAGTGACAGCGACGCTCAAAACGATAGCAGCTATACTCGTACTCACCATGAGCTCGATGCGCATTTTGTCCCAGATGCGAGTGTACCGCTACACAGTCATCTATATGAGCAAATCGACCAACTCGAAGCCATCGATATGGATGAACTGGTTAAGCTACTAGCAGATTCAGATGACAGTGATGAAATCAACAAAACACCTGTATCTCTGGCTGATTTTTTTGAAGGATTGGCGCAGCTTGCTACCATGGGTGTGGTTGAGGTTACAGAAATCGTAGAAGCCATCCACCGTGAAGTTATTCTGCGTCCGCTAGGCCGCTTCAATGACAAACATTTAAATAAATGGTCGCGCGGATTTACTGGACGTATCTATGGCACGATACGTCATGTCATGCAAATGGTCGGTAATAATCTGGCGTCTGTACTACGCATATACAAAAACCTGATTCTCCAAAAGTCAGTGCAGCCACTACCAGACTCACTAAAAAAACTGGTCAATGTACTCAATGGTGTCATGGGTGACCATCTTGTCAACAATCAAAATGCGCTCGCCATTCCGATGATGCTATACACTCAAGACGGCAAACCACAGAATGAAGTGCTATCAGGCCGTATCGCTATTTTGTGCCATGGTCTATGCATGAGTCATTTGAGCTGGCAAGCCCAAGCGGATAATGATTTAGGCGAGGCCATTCATGTCAGCCAGCCTGATACCACGGTGTTATATTTGGATTACAACACAGGTCGCCGTATCTCGCGTAGCGGCCGTAAGTTCTCTCAATTGCTACAAGCGCTGGTCGCTGACAACCCAAATATCAGTCAGATAGATCTTGTTGGACATAGTATGGGCGGTTTGGTCTCTCGCAGCGCACTGTTTTATGGTGAGCAAGATCGCCTAGACTGGACCAAGCGCGTGGGCAATCTCATCACGCTAGGTTCGCCGCATCATGGGGCAGTCCTTGAGCGTATCGGTAATTATGTGCAAGACGTCATTGCCAAGCTACCGTTTGCAGGCTCACTGGCCAAGCTCGGTGATATGCGCAGTGCCGGTATTATCGATCTGCGTCATGGCAGTATTCGTGATGCGGATTGGAAAGCATTAGAAGGACGTAGCGTACTACCACAAGACTTTCGCCATCCTGCACGGCTGCCAAGTGGTATCAAAACTTACTTTGTCGCCAGTGCGTTGCTTGAGACGCATTATGATTCTAAGGTAACGGATCTGCTAGGAGACAGTTTGGTATCCGTCGCTTCAGCATTGGGTGAAGATGACGCTGAGCATGCCTTATTTGTGCCAGATGGTAATAAAGCGGTGTTTTATGGTGTTAATCATATGAACTTGATTCATAGTAGACGGGTGCGCGAGCAGGTTGTTGAATGGCTACTTGATAATGGTCGAAATGACTACGCCGGACGTCCGTGCATACATTCTTATCCTAGAAGTTTGGATGTGGCGGTGTAGTGATTTAATGTGAAAAACAAAAACCCTCAAGCATGACGCTTGAGGGTTTTTTTATAAACATTGACTTATAGTAAGTAAGAAAACTTACTCAGCAAATATCGCTGCTACATCATCTTTATTGAATTTATAGACTTCACCGCAGAATCCACAATCCATCTCAAATGTACCGCCTTGCTCTTCGACGATGTCTAATGCTTCTGCTTCACCAATTTGCTCGATTGCCATTTCACACTTCTCGCGTGAGCAAGTGCAACCAAATGATAGAGGCGCAGGCTCAGGGGCAACAATGTTTTCTTCGTGATACAAGCGATAGAGTATTTCGTTAGCATCCAGTGTCGTTAGCTCTTCTGGTTTGACCGTGCGCGTCAATACAGACAAGCGCGTCCATAAATCATCATCGATACCCGCATCTTGGTTTTGCTCAACTTCAGACGTTTCTTCAGCAGTACGCGGTAGCATTTGTACCAAGATACCACCAGCTTGCAGGCCATCAGATGCCAAGTTAATTAACGTTGGAATCTGGGCTGATTGCTTTTGATAATGCGCTAAGCAGTCCGCTAGATTGTCATGGCTACGCTCAACGATACCTTGGTATGGCTCACCGCCATCAGGCTGAATATTGATAAACAATACGCCTTGTCCCATCGCACCAAGCTCAGCAAAGGCTTCTTTGGCATGGGTCATATTGTCCCACGCTTGTACTTGCTCATCCGTCTCGCCTTTCCAGCTAGCAAGCGCACGAATGATACCGTCTTGATCGCATTCTGCCATCGCCCAGTTTAGTAAGCTGTCACTGTCTGATGATTGCAACTGAATAGACAGGCGACCATTGATTTTGACCGTACTGATTAGCAAACTCGCTGCGGTCAGCATCTCACCTAATAAGCGTTTGATGGCTTCTGGGTAGGGCTTTTGTGCAATCGTGCTTGCGTAGCTGCGTGATAGACGTACCACATCACCGCGCACGGGAGAGTCTTCAACAAAGAAACGTTGGCGAATGTCGTTGCTGCCATGGTTGCCAGTAGTTTGGCTGTCCGTATTTGGGACTTGGATATCTTGAGTCATAAGTCATTTGTAATATAGAGAAGTTGTTTGCTTTATGGGGATTACTGCCGATTTATCAATCTCACTTAGCAGACTGTTTTGATGATTATGAGTAGTAATTGTCAATAATTAGCTTAAACAACCAAGCAGCTGTTTGTACAAAGTTCTGAGTAGATAGCCGCTATGAGCCAACATTTTATAGCCAGAATATAAACATATTCATAAATATGTACTCTCTCAAAAAAAATTCACCCTCTACTGCAAATTTGTTGTACAGTAACATTAAGTTGCATTGTGATAAACAACAGCAACAACCGTACGGATGCGGGGCAGTCGGGTCAATCAGACCTATGTCGTCCAAGCACTCACTCAATCTTGCGATAAAAGGATGTATTTCATGACATACTCATTTTCCAAACCGTTGACTTTAGCTGCTGTTATGGCATTAGGTTTAGCGGGATGTAATAACAGCAGCCAGACCAGTACTGATGCGCCAGCAGATGATGCAGCGACGACAGAAACCACGACCAACGGTACGCTACAGAAAATCAAAGACTCTGGCACTATTGTCGTCGGTCACCGTGATTCCTCTATTCCTTTTTCTTATATCGCTGATGATCCTAACCAACCGATTGGCTATGCACACGACTTGGAAATGAAAGTGGTTGAAGCCGTTAAGCAAAAGCTAAACATGCCAGACCTTAACGTTCGCTATAACCTAATTACTTCGCAAACTCGTATCCCATTGGTACAAAACGGCACAGTAGATTTTGAGTGTGGCTCAACAACCAATAACGAAGAACGTCAAAAGCAAGTCGCTTTCTCAAACGGTTTCTTTGAAATCGGTACGCGTCTGTTGACCAAAAAAGATTCTGGTATTCAAGATTTTGAAGACCTAAAAGGTAAAACTCTGGTAACGACAGCAGGCACGACTTCAGAGCGTTATATCCGTCAGTACAACGATGATAATAAAATGGATACCAACATCATCTCAGCCAAAGATCATGGCGAAGGCTTCCTAATGCTAGAGAATGGTCGCGCTGATGCCTTTATGATGGATGATGTATTGCTCGCGGGCGAAAAAGCCAAAGCAAAAAATCCTGATGAGTGGGTCATCGTCGGTACGCCGCAATCGTTTGAAATCTATGGTTGTATGATGCGTAAAGATGATCCTGAATTCAAAGCTGTGGTCGATGAAGCACTTGCTAATGTCTTTAGCTCAGGCGAAATCAATAGCATTTATGACAAGTGGTTCTTGAACCCAATCCCACCAAAGAACGTCAATCTAAACTTTGAGATGTCAGACAACTTAAAGGCCTTGATTGCCAATCCGCATGACAGCGCTCAGCCTAAAGAAGCAGCAGCGCAGTAACGCTCATTGTCCCTCAACATAGCTTGCCTATACGTTCAGATAACCAGTAATTTTATTTGACGTATAGGCTTATCAATCGTTGCTCGGAGAGACAACCATGAATTATAGCTGGAACTGGGGTGTGCTCTTTGAGCAGACTGGTATTGGCAACGAGCTCTACATCCATTGGATGATCACTGGTCTTGGCTGGCTGCTATTGATTGGCAGTATCGCATGGGCCATTGCGATGGTCGTCGGTACTATCTTCGGTATCATGCGTACTTTGCCCAACAAGACTGCTCGTGCAATCGGTACGGCTTATGTAACATTTTTTCGTAATATTCCACTGCTTGTTCAACTGTTCTTTTGGTTTTATATCGCGCCTGGCTGGCTCACGCCGACGATACAAGAATGGTGGTATAAGGATTTGTCTCCGAATACCTCAGCCATGTTATCAGCCAGTATTGGTTTGGGCTTATTTACCGCTGCTCGTATCGTTGAACAGGTACGGACGGGTATTGAGTCATTACCAGATGGACAGATTAACGCGGCCTATGCGTTAGGGTTTAGCATTCCACAAGTCTATAAAGAAGTGCTGCTACCGCAAGCATTCCGTATTATCTTGCCACCGCTCAGCTCTGAGCTGACTAATTGCTTTAAAAACGCTTCTGTGGCCTCGCTTGTGGGGGTAATGGAGCTGATTAGCCAAACCAAAACCATCAGCGAATATACTCAAAATAGTATCGAGATATATACTTACGCGACGATTATTTATTTGGTTTTCAATTTATCCTTAATCGCTATTATGGGATTGATTGAACGTAAATTGCGTGTGCCTGGGCTTATTGCGGGAGGTCAGAAATGAATATGACCGAATTGGCAACAGCCTATCCTGGTTTGATGGGTGGCATGCTTACCACTTTAAAAGTGCTGTTTTTGGCTATTTTAGGCGGTATCAGTTTAGGAACTGTACTGGCATTGATGCGCTTGTCAGGCATTAAAGCGCTTGAGATTCCAGCCAAACTATACGTCAATTACTTCCGCTCCGTACCGCTGCTACTGGTACTGCTATGGTTTTATTTTGCCGTACCGATGATTTATCTTTGGGTAGCGGGTAAGTACCTGCAACTCGATGCGGCATTTGCCTCTTGTGTGGTCGCATTTATGATGTTTGAGGCCGCTTATTTCTCAGAAGTAGTGCGTGCTGGTATTCAATCGATTGGTAGCGGGCAGGTCAATGCGGCAAAAGCGCTCGGTATGACTTATGGGCAGACCATGCGTCTGGTCATCTTGCCACAAGCCTTTCGTAAGATGCTGCCATTGATTTTGCAGCAATGTATTATTTTATTCCAAGATACGACACTGGTATTTGCCATTGGTTTGACCGACTTTTTCCGCGCAGCCTATGTTCGCGGTGAGCTAATGGGCTTACTCACGCCGTATATCCTAGGTGCTGGTGCTGTCTATTTTGTGATTAGCTTAAGTGCTTCTATTGGTGTGCAACAATTACAAAAGCGTTTGCGGTTTTAGTATAGTTATTTTAATACGGCTATCGCTTGCGCTTTTGAGTGTTAAAAGCTTGAGTATTTGATTTAACTTTTTTAAATAATGATTATCGAAAATAATGTGGTTAGGAGCCAGTGATGAGCAATGCTGATACGTACTTAAATGCCTTTGGCGGGCTGGTTACCAATAGTGGTCATGCTAGTGATGAGATGGTCATCGAGATATCTAATGTCAGCAAATGGTATGGAGACTTTCAAGTACTGACTGACTGTACGGCGCATGTACATAAAGGTGATGTCGTCGTCGTTTGTGGTCCATCGGGCAGTGGTAAATCAACTTTGATTAAGACAGTGAATGGACTTGAGCCTTTTCAAAAAGGTGAAATCATGGTCAATGGTATCTCAGTTGGTGCACCTAAGACCAACTTGCCTAAGCTGCGTAGTCGTGTCGGTATGGTGTTTCAGCATTTTGAACTGTTTCCACATCTAACGATTATTGATAATCTAACCGTTGCGCAAATCAAGGTGCTAGGCCGTAAAGAAAGCGAGGCCAAGCAAAAAGCCATGGTGTATTTGGATCGTGTCGGACTGACGGTACAAGCGGCGAAGTATCCGGCAGAATTGTCCGGTGGTCAGCAGCAGCGGGTGGCGATTGCTCGTGCGCTGGCAATGGATCCAGTAGCGATGCTATTTGATGAGCCAACTTCCGCACTTGACCCTGAGATGATTCAAGAAGTACTCGATGTGATGGTGGAGCTGACTCGTGATGGCATGACCATGATGTGTGTGACCCATGAAATGGGTTTTGCCAGTCAGGTCGCCAACCGGATTATCTTTATGGATGAAGGTCATATTGTCGAAAACTGTAGTAAAGATGAGTTTTTTGAAGGGGCGAAAAGTGAGCGCGCGCAGATGTTCTTATCTAAAATTCTCAATCACTAACGATGTTATTAGAAAAACCTTTAGATTTACATGATGAGAAGCGTCTATTTATAGGCGCTTTTTTGTGCCCGTAGCACATTTGACTATTCCATAAACCCTAGTCGATTTATACCGTCAACCATGATAGTGATATGAGTAATTACATTGTGAGCTGTATGGCAGAATAGATGAGTGAATGGCTGTTTACTGATACAATAAGGGTAATTATATTTGGCGAAATCTGATACACACAGTAATTAAGTTAATAGGAGCTTGTATGAGTGCAGAACGTTCATCTACATCGAAAGGTGTAGTAATTATTGGTGCAGGATTGGCCGGCTGGCATGTCATCGATGCGATTCGGGCGAAAGATAAAGACATTCCAATTACCTTGATTACCGCTGATAGTGGCGATCGTTATCATAAACCTATGCTAACAATGGCAATTAGCCAAAACAAAAGCGCATCAGACTTGGTGCGGGCTACGGGTAGTGAGGCGGCAGAAGCTGCGAATGTTAACTTGCTGGCTAATACGCAGGTCACTGATATTGACGCTAGCACTCAGCAGCTACAACTTGTCTCTGCGCTGCGATCGGACCCCGTTTATACCAATTACGCCACTATCAGCTATGACAAGCTGGTACTGGCAATGGGTGCTCATCCTATTTTTCCATCGAGCTTACCAGAAGATTTGGTCTGGCATGTCAATCATATTGAGCGCTTTGGACAGCTGCAAGAGAAGCTGGCAAGCGGTCGTCAGCATGTTGCCATTGTTGGGGCTGGCATGGTTGGGACAGAAATCGCTGAGGACTTGCTGAAGGCTGGTCATGAAGTAACGCTGATTGATTTAAATGATGCACCGCTTTCACAAATGCTACCGTCAAAAGCGACGGCACGTATTGCTCAAGCGGTCAAATCACAAGGGATTAACTTTTTAGGCGGCTACCAAGTGTCTGACGTCATACGTAATAGTGATGGTAAGTTGCAAGTCAGCTATGACTCAGTTGCATCAGATGCTGATAGTAATATTGCTCAGTCTCTCGAACCATTAGTCGTTGACCATGTCATTGCCAGTACCGGGCTGACGGTTGATGATAAATTGCCTGCCGCTGCTGGCGTTGAATTCAATCGCCGTACCGGTATCGTGGTCGATGCGACAACACTGCGTACTAATACTTCTAGTATTTACGCCATTGGTGATTGCATGTCTATTAATGGGGTTGCCTGTCGTTATGTTGCGCCACTGCGTGCGCAAGCTGCCACCATTGCGGATGATATTTTGGGGCATGAACATGACGGCTATGAGCATAAACCGCCGATGATTCGTCTTAAAAATAAAGCCATCTCTGTGATGGTTACTGGTGTGCCGCAAGCTGCTGGCAATTGGCAGGTAAAGACTGAAACGGATGAAGCGTTAATCATGGATTTGATAGATGATAACGATGCGGTTAGCGCGACAGTGACTATTAAAGCGCCTATCATGCCTAAAGGGTAACTATTAAAAATCTTTACACCATAGCCAATGCTGCAAACCTAATGCAGCACTGGCTTTTTTATGGCTATCGCATTTTTTGCATTAGTTATCGACTTGATAATACGTTGTATCAATCATAATCGATACGTGCTGTATCAGTTATGATTGACAGTCTTTTATTTTAGGCGCTATATTGGTTAGGAGGTAACTAGAAAGCTATAAATATAGCGATAAAGAGTATTCAAGGAAAAATATTTACCTTAGCAGCGCATTACATGCACATAAGGCAATAAAATAATAAAACTAACAGCAAAACGAAAGGATTCGTTATGACTCAGCACACCGATTTCGACAATATTCTCAATGAGAATACTCTTAATGACAGTATTCTCAATAATGTTCCCAAAGTCAATATAGGCGCGCGCTCAACGAATGCGCCACTCACCCAAAGCCATGATAAAGGACTTGATGTGCCGCTGATTGAAGCGACCATCGGTGACTTTTTCGATGCTATTGTTAATAAATATCCTGAGCGTGAAGCCTTGGTTTCTCGCCATCAAAATATCCGTTGGACTTATCGCGAGCTACAGGAAAAAGTTAATCAGTTAGCCAGTGCCCTGATTGAGATGGGGCTTGAGATAGGGGATCGTATCGCTATTTGGTCGCATAATAATGCGGAATGGCTGCTGATGCAATTAGCGACAGCAAAAATCGGCGTCATCTTAGTCAATATCAATCCTGCCTATCGTACCTTTGAGCTGCAATATGCGCTGAATAAACTGGGCTGCTCGGCCTTGGTATTGATGCGTCATTTTAAAACCAGTGATTATACGCAAATGATTCGTGAGCTATGTCCTGAAATTTATCATAAAGACTATACTCAGCTTGATTTGGTCGAGATTCCTACCATCGAGCGCATTATTTGGATTGATGAACCAGAGAGTGATGAGGACTTTAATTTTATGCAGAAGTTCTCTACGTGGATGGCAGAGGGTGATGCAAACGACCCTCGCGTAGCGGAACGCCAAGCCTCGCTTAAGAACACTGATGCTATTAGTGTGCAGTTTACCAGTGGCACGACCGGCACACCCAAAGGCGCCACCTTAACGCATCGTAATATCTTGAACAACGGATATTTTATGGGCGAAGGAATGAGGCTCACCGAAGAAGATAGGCTATGTATCCCATTGCCACTCTATCACTGCTTTGGCATGGTGGGTGGCAACTTAGCTATTTTGACCCACGGTGGTTGCGCGGTGTATCCCAATGATGGTTTTGATCCGTTGACAGTATTGCAAACAGTGGAAGCAGAAAAGTGTACTGCTCTGCTGGGGGTGCCAACGATGTTTATCGCGGAACTTGATCATCCGGAATTTGATAGCTTTGATTTATCTAGTCTGCGCACCGGTATTATGGGCGGCTCAAGCTGTCCCATTGAGGTCATGCGCCGTGTCATGGATAAGATGCACATGAGCGAGGTGACCATTGCTTATGGCATGACCGAGACCAGTCCAGCCTCTTGTCAGACCAGCTCGCAAACGCCCCTTGAAAAGAGAGTATCTACCGTAGGAATGGTGCTACCAGCGCTTGAGGTCAAAATCGTCGATACCGAAACGGGTGAGGTCGTCCCGATTGGAGAGACGGGCGAATTACTGACATACGGCTACGCGGTCATGAAAAGCTATTGGGGCAGCCGTTTTAAAACCCGAAAAGCCATTCAGGATGGTTGGATGCACACGGGTGATTTGGCAACGATGGACGAAGATGGCTATATTACGGTGGTTGGGCGTAGTAAAGATATGATCATTCGTGGCGGCGAAAATATTTATCCAGTAGAAGTCGAAAATTATCTCTATCGCCATCCAAAAATTCGTGATGTGCAAATCGTTGGTGTTCCTGATAAAAAGTATGGTGAAGTACTGGCGGCGTGGATTATTGCCAAAGAGCCGAGTGGCTTAAACGAAGAAGAGATAAGGCAATTTTGTCGTGACCATATCGCTCATTATAAAGTGCCGACCTATTTTCGCTTTGTGACTGACTATCCAATGACCGTGACTGGTAAAATTCAAAAATATAAAATTGTTGAGCAAATGATAGAGGAGTTGGGCTTGGAGTGATTTGAAACTCTTCATCACTGGAAAAGCCAGCTTTTTACTATTATGGTATAAAGCTGGCTTTTCTAATTTAGGTCGTATAAAAGACTCGTTGATTAGTCACCATTGAAGCATTACTCTTGTGTCGTTATTTTTAAATGATACATAATGTATTACTATTATTGACAGCCTTTCATTGATGGCGTTATAGTAGCTGCATGCTATGTAAGACCTGTTCAAGGAAGAACGCTATACCCACAGGCTATTAATAAGCACCGTATAAAGTAAAACGAAAGGACTCGTTATGACTAAAAATCCTGATTTTGATACCATTCTAAAAAATATTCCTAGCATCAATATGGGCGCGCGCTCAGCAAATGCGCCACTTACCCAAAGCTATGATAAAGGTCCTGATGTGCCGCTGATTGAAGCGACTATCGGTGATTTTTTTGATGCGATTGTCTCCAAATATCCAGAGCGCGAAGCACTGGTCGTGCGCCATCAAAATATCCGCTGGACGTATCGTGAGTTACAACAGCATGTTAATCAGCTGGCTAGTAGTATGATTGAGATGGGACTTGAGATTGGCGATCGCATCGGTATCTGGTCGCACAACAATGCTGAATGGCTCTTGATGCAATTAGCGACCGCGAAAGTCGGCGTTATCCTCGTCAATATCAATCCTGCCTATCGTACCTTTGAGCTGCAATATGCGTTAAATAAACTCGGCTGCTCAGCACTCGTGCTCATGCGTCATTTCAAAAGCAGCGACTATGCCAGCCTAATCCGTGAGCTGTGTCCTGAGATTTACCATAAAGATTATACTCAGCTTGATTTGGTCGAGATTCCAACCATTGAGCGTATCATTTGGATTGATGAACCAAACTCTGATGAAGAGTTTGGTTTTATGCAGAAGTTCTCTGCTTGGATGGCGGAAGGCGATGCCAACGATCCACGGGTTGCCGAGCGTCAAGCCCAGCTTAAAAACACGGATGCTATTAACGTCCAATTTACCAGTGGCACGACTGGTACACCAAAAGGTGCCACCTTAAGCCATCGTAATATCTTAAATAATGGCTACTTTATCGGTGAGGCCATGAATCTCACCGAGGAAGACAGACTGTGTATTCCAGTACCGCTATACCATTGCTTCGGCATGGTGCTCGGCAACTTAGCGATTCTGACGCATGGCGGCTGTATCGTCTATCCGAACGATGGCTTTGAGCCGTTATCAGTGCTGCAAGCAGTCGAAGAAGAGAAATGTACTGGTCTGCATGGCGTACCGACGATGTTTATTGCCGAGCTCGACCATCCTGAATTTGAAAATTTTGATTTATCGACTTTGCGTACTGGCATTATGGCCGGCTCTAGCTGTCCGATTGAAGTCATGCGCCGTGTCATTGATAAGATGCATATGAGTGAGGTCACCATTGCTTATGGCATGACCGAGACCAGTCCCGTTTCCTGCCAGACCAATGAGCACACGCCACTTGATAAGCAAGTATCAACCGTGGGATTGGTACAGCCTGCGCTTGAGGTGAAAGTCGTCGATACAGAAACAGGTGAAATTGTACCGCTAGGTGAGACAGGTGAGTTGCTTACACGAGGCTATTCAGTGATGAAAGGCTATTGGGGTAGCCGTTTTAAAACGCGTGAGGCTATCCAAGATGGTTGGATGCATACGGGTGACTTGGCCACAATGGATGAAGATGGCTACGTCAAAATCGTCGGTCGTAGTAAAGACATGGTGATTCGCGGCGGCGAAAATATCTATCCGGTAGAAATTGAAAATTACCTTTATCGTCATCCAAAGATTCGTGATGTGCAAATCGTGGGTATACCCGACGAGCGTTATGGTGAAGTGCTGGCAGCGTGGATTATTCCGAAAGAGCCTGGCTGCTTGACTGAACAGGAAGTCCGTGAATTCTGCAGCGAGCATATCGCTCATTATAAAGTGCCTGCTTACTATCGCTTTGTGACTGAATATCCAATGACCATCACTGGCAAGATTCAAAAATATAAAATCATTGAGCAAATGAAAGAAGAGTTGGGTTTGTAGTAAGCTTACTTATCTGCTCTAAAAAACAAAAGACTAACCATATTCATTTCACTATAAAAGTATTACAGCGTTAACCTCGCTTGAAGTATCACACATACATCTGCACTCGGTTGCCTTGTACTACTTTTAAATTGAATCGACTATATGTGAGCAACGCTTAAAAATAGCAGTTAGTATGATTTATATAAAAAGCTACTTACATCTACGTATCTATCTATGTATAAGAAAAAAAGGGATATCATGAGCGCTATCATAACCAGTAAACTGAGTCCAAACTCAAGCGATTTTCAGCAAAACAGTGCCGCGATGCAAGAGATAGTCGATGACCTGTATGTACACTTGCGTAAAGTTGCCCAAGGTGGCTCAGAGCGTGCACGAGCCAAGCATCTAGCGCGTGGCAAACTCTTGCCTCGTGAGCGTGTCGAGCGTTTATTGGATGTGGGTACGCCGTTCCTAGAAGTGGCGCCGATGGCCGCACATGATATGTATGGCGAAGAGATTCCAGCGGCTGGGGTGATTGCCGGTATCGGTCGTATCAATGGCGTTGAGTGCATGATTGTCTGTAACGATGCCACGGTAAAAGGCGGCACGTACTACCCAATGACGGTCAAAAAACACCTACGAGCTCAAGAGATTGCGCAAGAAAACCATCTACCATGCGTTTATCTGGTTGATTCAGGTGGGGCTAATTTACCGAACCAAGATGATGTATTCCCTGATAAAGAACATTTCGGCCGTATCTTTTTTAATCAAGCCAATCTCAGTGCGGCAGGTATTCCGCAGATTGCTGTGGTCATGGGCAGCTGTACGGCTGGCGGTGCGTATGTGCCCGCCATGAGCGATGAGTCTATTATTGTAAAAGAGCAAGGTACGATCTTTTTGGGTGGTCCGCCACTAGTCAAAGCAGCAACTGGTGAAGAGGTCACGGCAGAAGACTTGGGTGGTGGCGATGTACATACCCGACTTTCAGGCGTGGTTGATCATCTAGCGCAGAATGATACGCATGCACTATCGATTGCCCGTAATATCGTCAGTCACCTAAATCGCCCTGCAAAAAATATTCCTAATCAAATCACACCGCGTCCGCCACGTTACGATGCCAAAGAACTCTATGGTGTGATTCCAACGGACAAGCGCAAGCCATTTGATATCAGAGAAATCATCGCGCGTATCGTCGATGACAGTGCTTTTGATGAATTCAAATCACGCTTTGGTACGACGTTGGTTTGTGGATTTGCTCATATCGAAGGGATGCCTGTTGGTATTATTGCCAATAACGGTATCTTGTTCAGTGAGTCAGCGCAAAAAGGTACTCACTTCATCGAGCTGTGCTGTAAGCGCAAAATTCCATTAGTGTTCCTGCAGAACATTACTGGCTTTATGGTTGGCCGCAAATACGAGAATGAAGGTATCGCTCGTCATGGCGCCAAAATGGTAATGGCAGTGGCGAATGCAAAAGTACCTAAGTTTACTGTCATCGTTGGCGGCTCATTCGGTGCTGGTAACTACGGCATGTGTGGCCGTGCTTATAGTCCGCGTTTCTTATGGATGTGGCCAAATGCGCGTATTTCTGTGATGGGCGGCGAGCAAGCAGCATCGGTATTGGCAACGGTTAAGCGTGATAACTTTGATCGTAAAGGCGAAGCTTGGAGTGAGGAAGATGAAGCGGCATTTAAAGCGCCAATACGTGACATGTATGAAGAGCAAGGTCATCCTTATTATGCTACCGCTCGTCTATGGGATGACGGCGTGATTGATCCTGCTGATACGCGTAATGTGTTGGCATTAGCGCTTAGTGCCGCTCATAACGCTCCCATCGAAGAAACTACTTTCGGTGTTTTTAGAATGTAACCAGTTTTTAATATTTAACGATACTCAATAAATATCATTAGTAAAGATAGTAGATAGTGACTAAAAAAAGAGAAGACAATGCAACAAAATATAAATAACTATAAAAGCCTACTGGTTAACGTCGAGCAGCACGTGGCGACAGTGACGTTGAATCGTCCTGAGATACGTAATGCCTTTAACGACGAAATGATTGCCGAGTTAACCGATGCATTCAATACGCTTGGTGCTGATGATGAAGTACGTGTCATTGTGCTAGCAGCTACTGGCAAGGCATTTTGCGCAGGTGCTGACCTCAATTGGATGCGTGCCATGGCAGATTATAGCTATGAAGAGAATCTAGCGGATGCTGATAAATTGGCGCAAATGCTTAAGACTATTTATGAATGTCCTAAGCCAACAGTCGCGGCTATTCAAGGCGATGTATACGCAGGTGGCATGGGTCTAGTCGCTGCTTGCGACGTAGCCATTGCGGTCAAAATTGCTAATTTCTGCCTCAGTGAAGTGCGTTTAGGGTTGGCACCTGCCACTATCAGTCCTTATGTTATCCGCGCGCTAGGCGCTAGAGCATCGCAGCGTTATTTCTTAAGTGCTGAAGTGTTTGATGCCAAAAAGGCGCGTCAGCTTGGCTTTATCCATGAGCGTGTTAGCGAAGAGTGGCTAGGCGATGAAGTGGCTGCGTTCTGTAACAAGGTCGTCAAAAACAGCCCTGATGCAGTTAAGACCTGCAAACAGCTATTACACGATGTTGCTGGTGCGCCTATTACAGATGAGCTGATTGCTGACACGGTCAAAGGTATCGCTGATATTCGCTCATCAGAGCAAGGCCGCGAGGGTGTGCAAGCATTTTTGCAAAAGCGTAAACCTGATTGGCTAATGGCAGACTAACTAGTAGCAGAACAATGATAGGCAAATGGGTAAATAGACAAGACGTCAAATAATAACGACAAGACACAGGGATAGTTATGTTTTCTAAAATTCTAATCGCCAACCGTGGTGAAATTGCTTGCCGAGTGGCTGCGACTGCTAAGCGTCTTGGCGTCAGTACCGTTGCTGTTTATTCCGATGCGGATCGTGAGGCCAAACATGTGGCTGTCTGTGATGAGGCTATCTATTTAGGCGGTTCGGCACCGAAAGACAGTTATCTCAAAGGCGATGCTATTATTGCGATAGCGCTTGAGACTGGTGCCCAAGCGATTCATCCAGGATATGGGTTCTTGAGCGAAAATGCAGACTTTGCGCAGGCTTGCCAAGATGCTGGCTTGGTATTTATTGGCCCATCGGCAGATGCTATTCGCGCTATGGGCGGTAAGTCTGAATCTAAGCGCTTGATGGAGTCAGCTGGTGTACCGCTGATCCCCGGTTATCATGGTGACAACCAAAATGCACAGTTTTTGCAGCAGCAGGCCGATAGTATTGGCTATCCTGTCTTGATTAAAGCGAGTGCAGGTGGCGGTGGTAAAGGTATGCGTATCGTTGAAAAAAGCAGCGATTTTATTGACCTGCTAGACTCCTGTCGCCGAGAAGCGATTACCAGTTTTGGCAATGATCAAGTGTTGGTCGAAAAATACGCGCTAAAACCACGTCATATCGAAATCCAAGTATTCGGTGATACGCATGGCAATTATGTGCATCTGTTTGAGCGTGATTGCTCAGTACAGCGCCGCCATCAAAAAGTATTAGAAGAAGCGCCCGCACCGGGTGTCGATACTGCGATGCGTGAAGCGATGGGCACAGCGGCAATCGAAGCAGCACGTGCGGTCGATTACGTGGGTGCAGGTACGGTTGAGTTTATTGTGGAGCAGCGTGAAGACTCTATGAATTTTTATTTCATGGAAATGAATACGCGTTTGCAAGTTGAGCATCCTGTTAGTGAAGCGATTACGGGTGTCGATTTGGTCGAGTGGCAGCTGTTGGTTGCTGCAGGTCAGCCATTGCCAAAAACACAAGATGATCTGGCTATCAACGGTCATGCAATTGAGGCGCGTATCTGTGCTGAAAACCCTGACAATAATTTCTTGCCAGCGACAGGAACTTTATTCACTTATCAAAAGCCTGAGCATAGTACCTTTAACATTACCGATGTGCGTATCGACGATGGCGTACGTGAGGGTGATGTGATCAGTCCTTTTTACGACTCTATGATTGCCAAGCTTATCGTGCATGCTCCTACGCGCGAGCAAGCGTTGGCGAGACTAGACCATGCATTGGCACAGACTCGTATCGTTGGTCTGCCAAACAACGTGGCATTTTTGCGTTATATTTTAAATACCGATTCATTTAGCAAAGCCAATCTTGATACGGCCTTGATAGAGCGTGAGCAGGATAAACTTTTTGACCAGCATCCTCTTGAGTTATCGACGCTTGTGGTGACAGCTATTGCCCAGCAGCTTGCGAGTGAAGCGACCACGCAGGGCTCAGATCCGTTTAGCAAGCCGACGGGTTTCCGTGCTTATAGCAATTATACTCGTTCATTTAGCTTGGTTTATGATGAGCAAGCCTACAGTGCTCGCATCAGTAATTGGCATAATGCGAGTTGTGTTGATAGCAAAAAAGGCGGCGATAATCTCAGTAGTTTTACGCTCGTCATTGGTCAAGAAATCGTAAATACGCAGGATGATAGCAATATCAATGTAGCGGCTCAGACCGAAACGGTTTATGAAGGTGAGGTCAATTATGATAGCAGTGACGCGCACAATCATACTTTATGGTTAGATGGTGCACGTATCAGTGCCCAAAGCTGGGTAAATAACGAGACAGTCTACGTATTCACAGATAGCGGACGTGATGAAATTACGCTTATTGATATCATGGCACATGTGGGCGAAGACACAGCAGCAGTTGGCAGTTTGAAGTCACCAATGCCAGGACAAGTGGTTGCATTCAAAGTAGCTGTTGGCGATACTGTGAAAAAAGGCGAGCCACTTGCCGTCATCGAAGCCATGAAAATTGAACACACGATTACCGCACCGACAGATGGTGTGGTAGCAGAGCTATTATTTGCAGCAGGTGATTTGGTCGCTGATGGTGATGAGCTATTGCGAATCGATAGTGAAAAAGCATAGCTGACGTAGCTTAATAAAAAAGCCTCATCAAAGCGCAAATAACAAAAAGGACGACAAGTATGAGCCATTCGTATCCAAGCCATGTCAGCATTGTTGATGTCAGTCCACGTGATGGACTACAAAACGAATCCATGACGGTACCGACTGAGGTTAAGCAAGCGCTTATCAATGACTTGATTGCGGCGGGTGTCAAAAAGCTGGAAGCGACCAGTTTTGTCTCGCCAAAGTGGGTGCCACAAATGGGCGATAATAGCGCGCTACTTGACGCGCTAGCGCCGACACGGCAGACGGACGTTTGCTACTCGGTACTGGTGCCCAATATGCGTGGCTTTGAAAGTGCTATTTTGCATCGCCCAGATGAAATCGTTATTTTCGGCTCAGCCAGTGAAACCTTTAGTCAAAAAAACATCAACTGTAGTATCGATGAGAGTATCGAACGTTTTGCGCCAGTAGCTGCTGCAGCAAAAGCCCAAGGCATAAAGGTACGTGGCGTTATCTCTTGTACGGTTGGTTGTCCCTATGAAGGCGAGATTGACCCAAGCCAAGTAGCCTATGTGACCAAGCGTCTGGTAGAGATTGGTTCAGAGCAAATTGGCATTGCCGATACGATCGGTGTGGGTACGCCGCTCAAAGTACAACGAGCATTGCAAGCTGCACTTGAGTATGCTGATATCTCTATGCTATCAGGTCATTTCCATGATACTTATGGCCAGGCACTAAGCAATACTCTGGCTGCCTTGCAGATGGGTGTGAGTGAGTTTGATACCTCTGTCGCTGGCTTGGGCGGTTGTCCTTATGCCAAAGGCGCAACGGGCAATGTCGCCACCGAAGATGTAGTATATATGCTGCATGGTATGGGTATCAGCACGGGTATCGATTTGGATAAATTAGTCGTGGCAGGTGAACGTATCAGCGAGTTCTTAAAGCGTCCGAATGGTTCAAATGTGGCACGTGCCATCATTAATAAACGTCAGTCTTAATGAGTATAGTCAATCCACTGTGAAGGTATGACAGCGTTAACCTCGTTTGAAGTATTCGATATACATCTACACTCGGTTGCCTTGCCATACTTTCGCATTGAATGGACTATGACATCAAAGATGACATCGAAAATAATATGGCTTTAAAAAACAGATCAAAATTCGAAAACTAAATATTAAAATACAAGGAATGGTTATGAGTTTACCTGGATTGAATTTTCAACTTGGCGAAGATATTGACGCCCTACGTGATGTCGTACAGCAGTTTGCAGCAAACGAGATCGCTCCACGTGCTGCCGAGATTGATAGCAGTGATGAGTTCCCAATGGATCTGTGGCAGAAGATGGGTGACCTCGGTCTACATGGTATTACCGTTCCAGAAGAGTACGGCGGCTCCAACATGGGTTATGTCGCCCATATGGTCGCGATGGAAGAGATTAGCCGAGCTTCGGCATCAGTCGCGCTTAGCTATGGCGCACATTCTAATCTATGTATTAACCAAATCAAACGTAACGGCTCTGAAGAACAAAAGCAGAAATATCTGCCAAAGCTAATCAGTGGCGAGTTCATCGGTGCATTGGCAATGAGTGAGACAGGCGCTGGCTCAGACGTCGTTAGTATGAAGCTCAAAGCCGAAGAAAAAGATGGCAGCTATGTGTTGAACGGTAGCAAAATGTGGATCACCAATGGCCCTGACGCGGACGTGATGGTAGTCTATGCCAAGACCAACCCTGAGATGGGTGCAAAAGGCATGACGGCCTTTATCGTTGAAAAAGGCATGGAAGGTTTTGGTACCGCACAAAAGCTAGATAAGCTCGGCATGCGCGGTAGCCATACTGGCGAGATGACTTTTAATAATGTAAAAGTACCAAGCGAAAATATCTTGGGTGGTCTCAATGAAGGCGTTAAGGTATTGATGAGTGGCCTAGATTACGAGCGTGCCGTATTGGCCGCAGGTCCTATCGGTATCATGCAAGCGGTGATGGACAATGTCGTGCCTTATATCCATGACCGTAAACAGTTTGGTCAAGCGATCGGTGAGTTTCAGCTTATCCAAGGTAAAGTTGCGGACATGTATACCATACTACAAGCCGGTCGTAGTTTCTTATATACCGTTGGCAAGAATTTGGACATGTTGGACGCGCGCGGTGCGGGTCATAGTCGAGAAGTGCGTAAAGATTGCGCCAGTGTGATTCTATGGTGTGCCGAAAAAGCCACATGGATGGCAGGTGAAGGTATTCAAATATTTGGCGGTAATGGCTATACCAATGAGTATCCACTCGGTCGCTACTGGCGCGATGCCAAGCTGTATGAGATTGGCGCAGGTACCAGTGAAATTCGCCGTATGCTAGTCGGTCGTGAGCTGTTTAACGAGACCAAATAAGAAAGTATTGTGGCAATAACTAGAAACACGTTAGCTATTTTCTAATAGTAAAATAAAAAAGCAGCACGTTCAAAACGTGCTGCTTTTTTTGTGTCAACGTTAAACCGAATTATCTATAAGCGGTTAAGACTTATTGCGATAATCAAAGTATCTTGCCAAACCATTTAGTAATAAATCATCACGTAAGCGCACTGGACGATTAACATGCTGGGATATAATGGCTGCATCACCGCCTGTCATAATCAATTCAAAATTAGGGTGACGATGGCTAATCTCATTGATCGCGCCGACGATAGAGAGCAAAATACCGCGATGTACCGCGTCTTGAGTGGTTAAGCCTTGGTTGACGCTATCAAAAGTACCGTTCGAGATAGTGATTTGCTTAGTACCAGAGAACAGTGACTCACGCTGTAGATAGATGCTGGGGAAAATATAACCGCCCAAATGCTCAGCATGATCAATTAAATCAATGGTCACCGCTGTACCACAACCAATCACACACTGGCGTTTTTTCTTATCGACCGCACCGAGCATCTGTAGCCAACGATCACAGCCGAGCTGCTGATCATTGTAAGTACTTTTCATCAGTGCGTGTGCCGCATCGACATGGACAAACTCAAACGGAATATTCAAACGACTGAGTGTCTCTGAGACTTTGGCATTGAGATTGTCGCCCAATACCGATGAGATACCAATAAAGTCAGGCGCGTAACGCTCAAAGCGATCCGTCAGACCCATAAGTAGTTCGGCAGGCGCTTGCAGGTGCTGCTTGGCATCATGCGCGACTATTTGTCCGATATCATCGGTTAGCCAGTATTTTAGGCGGGTATTTCCAAGATCAAGCCAGAGCATAAAAGTCCCTTTATATAGTGCTCGTTAATGATGGTATTCATCAATATAGTTGTCTAAGCCTAATAAATAACGTCGATGCGTCCAGTAAAAAGCGTAGAAATCTTACCGCTATCTTGGCGCAATTGCAAACAGCCATGTGTGTCGACACCGCAAGCGATTCCCGTCACGACTTTTTCTTCGTTATTATAGTCTTGGGTGACGCGTAAGCACAGACCTGATAGCGCATCCATCGTCGCAAACTGCTCCAAAAAACTATTCAAATAATAAGTGTGACCCGTTGGCTGCTCTATGCCCAAATGCTCAAAGCGTGTCATCGCCGCCATCAATGCTTTGCACATCTGCTGATAGAGCATTGGTAGGTCTGGTAGGCTCGCAGGTCGTGTCTCTAAAGGTAGCATCTCATTAATGTCTTGTAAGCTAATCGCTTGGTAGCTCATACCCTCAGACGTTTGTGTGGTGAGCTTAGGTGCTGCCTGTACGTTTAGGCCAATGCCTAACACCACACCGACCAACCTGCCAGCTTTCGTCACTGGCTCTATCAAAATCCCAGCCAGTTTATTAAAGGGTAGCGTACGCTGATTTGCTACATCATTATCCAATACGGAATCCAATACCGAGCTGTCCGTTATGGATTGTTCTTTAGATTGCTCTTCAGATTGGCTCTGAGCTTGCTGATAAAAACCCAAGTCATTTGCCCATTTCACCCCAATTGGCGTCAGTCCTTGTGCTTGCAGTTGCTCGTTCAACATTTGAATGACGGGCATCTTCGCCAGCTCAAGACCAATGATTAGCGATAGCAAGCCACTGATTGGCATATGCACGGGATGGTATAGCGACAGATAGACATTGCCGCGCGGTGATTGCCACGAGCGTCCGTGCTGACCACGACCTGCGCTTTGGGTTTCCGCGGTCAAAACGTGTACGGTGGCGACATCTAACGCCCCGTTTTGCAAGGCTTCTATCAGCTCACTATTGGTCGAGGCGCTACTAGCCACATGACGATGATTGAGCTCGGATAAATAGGTAGAAAAACTAGTGAGTGGCGGCATAAGTTTAGTCGATGTGGTTAAAGGAAACTTTGATATACTGAGCGATTGTTGCGGTCAGACAGTACCGAGTAAACAGCATAAAGGTCGCGTTGAGATTTGGCAAATACAATTAAGCACGCCTAAGCGCTAGTGAGTACTATAGTGCCAGTCAGTATTATAAAAGGTTCGTTCTATGATGTTATATGTGTGGTTTGTGATTGCAGGCGCGTTTGCAGGTGTCAGCGCAGGCTTGTTTGGCGTCGGCGGTGGTATGATTATCGTGCCCGCATTGGTTTGGATTTTTACCGCTTATGACTTTTCGCCAGAAGTAATCACCCATTTGGCCATTGGGACGTCATTGGCGACCATCGTTGTGACCTCGATTAGCTCACTGACTGCTCATAATAAGCGTGGCGGTGTACGCTGGGAAGTATGGCGCAAGATGGCGCTTGGATTGGTCATCGGTAGTTTGGTCGGCGCTGGTATCGCGGATATGATTGATGGGCAAGCTCTACAGGCTATCATTGGTTTCGGTGCGCTATTGGTCGCGCTAAAAATGCTGTTTTTTTCGAATAAAGAACAAGTGGGTAAACCGTTACCATCGGCTGGTGTACAGTTTGGTGCCGGTACTGGCATTGGTATGGCGTCCTCTATTTTTGGCATTGGCGGCGGCAGCTTGACCGTGCCGTTCTTGAACTGGGCAGGGCTGCCGATGAAACAATCGGTCGGCACATCAGCGGCATGCGGTCTACCAATTGCCTTGGCTGGAGCAGCAGGCTTTGCTTGGTTCGGTCAAGACGTGGTCAATCTGCCTGAGGGTACGATAGGGTTTGTCCATGTCACAGGATTTTTGTTTATTTCAGTCGCCAGCTTTGCGATGGCAAAGGTGGGCGCCAAGCTTGCCCATATCTTACCTGCGCTCATGCTTAAGCGCGCATTTGGCATATTATTGATATTTGCTGGAGGGCAGTTGTTACTGAGTGGATTGGGTGTTTTATAGCAATAATGAGTTTTTATAAAATTAGTATGCAAACCGTGAGACATTATTAGTATGAAAGCTGCAGAAAAATACCGCCGTGTTTTCGGCTCAATGAATCATCTAAAAGACCAGTTATCATGGACGACGGGTCTCTCTAATATGGTAGAGTTTTTGGCATGGGAGCCGCAGCGTATTTTAGGTATTACTAAAAAGCAATATGTACGCCAAATCATTGAATGGGCGGCCCACCCAGAGTTAAAGGACAAAAATATAGAAGAGATTGAGCAATCAGTCATCAAAAAGCTCAATACAAAAATGAATGAAACTGAGCAGCTAGAGACGTATTCAACGCAAACGATGGGTATCTGTAATGCGAGAGAAGCCGTGCGCCGCGTAACGTTCTTTTCTGAAGACTATCTCAATAAAGAATTCGATATCTTTTTGAGTTTGTGCAGTGATGTTTATCTGAACTTATTTTATCAGCAATTTATCAGCTTTGAGCCGAGTGGATCATGGTCGACACATGGTAATAGCGGTATGTTTGAAAACAGTACAGAGCTAAAAGCCATGTATATGGACAACCTAGCCTATAACCATCAGGGGAATGTATTGATAGCGAATGAGTTAAAACTCGCTGGTCGGAAAAACCCAGACCCAATCCTAAAGTATTGTTTGATGTATGAGCACTTATTAGAAAAAGGCTTTATCGATAAAGGGGCAAAGTTTTTATTGTTATTTATCGGTGGTGACGCGCTAAAGCAAAACAAGCAAACGCTCGTAGATCGGGAGCTGGCTCTATGTCATAAACGGCCAAGAAAGTATCAGCATTTGCTAAGACCAGAGCTGTTAGAAATAGTCGATCACTTAGAAGTAGCAAGTATCTCTTGGTCAGCCTTCATCGAGTTTAATAATCGCTACTTAGCAGAAAATAGCGTCTGCCAAGTGGAGCAAAAACTATTACGAGGATTCCATCAAAGCCTAGAATCAAAATCGTTTATGCACTTAGCAGTTTAACCCTAAAAACCCACTACAATTTCAGGTAGAATAGCCGCCTGTTTTTGCTAAGTTTATTGACTCTTCATGCGTTTAAAATCCCTAAAGCTGGCAGGCTTCAAATCCTTTGCCAATCCAACCACTTTTACTTTTCGTCATGGTATCACCGCCATCGTCGGGCCGAACGGCTGTGGCAAATCCAATGTGATTGATGCCATCCGCTGGGTGCTGGGCGAAACCTCAGCCAAGCAGTTACGCGGCGGGGCGATGAGTGATGTTATCTTTGCTGGTACGCAGGATAAGACAGCAAAAAGTGTCGCCAGTGTTGAGCTGACTTTTGAGCATACCCAAGATGAGCAGACTGGCATTCGCCACGAGTTTAACTTGTACCAAGAGCTATCGGTTCGCCGTCAGGTAAATAAAGATGGCCCCTCAGATTATTTTATCAATGGTACGCGTTGTCGTCGCCGTGATGTGGTCGATGTGTTTTTAGGTACAGGGCTGGGTGCACGTAGCTATGCGGTGATTGAGCAAGGTATGATTGGGCGCATTGTTGAGTCTAGCCCCGTGCAGCTGCGTGAGTTTATTGAAGAGGCGGCAGGTGTCTCACGCTATCAGGCTCGCCGTGAAGAAACGCAAAAGAAATTAGAGAAAACGAAAGACAATCTAGCGCGTCTGCATGATATGCAAAGCGAATTACTACGCCAGCAGAAAACACTGTCTAAACAGGCAGCGAGCGCGCAGCGTTACGAAGAATTGGCATTAACACTAGCTGATATCGAGCAGCAGCTCGCCATCCAACAGCTCTATCAAGCCAAGCAAACACATCAACAGCAGAAAGTAGCGCATGAACGCAATGCTACTGAGGTGTCGACACTTCAAGCTGACTACGACACGCTCAAAGCTCAGCAAGACAAGCTCACTGCTCGTATCAATCAAGAGCAATGGCTCAAAGACGATGCCCAAAGCGCTCACTATCAGCAGCAGCTCGGCTATCAACAAGCGGAACATAAGCTAAGTGATGCTAAGTCACAGCTGGCTACTATCGAGCAGCAACTGTTTGGCTTGGCTCAACAGCGTGCGCAATCACTCGCTGATATCGAACGGCTCAACGCTGAACAAGCTGAACAGCATCAAGCGCTAGAAGCGTTGCGTCCACAGCTTGTTGAGCTAACAGATAAGCGCGATAACTATAAGCGCAATGAGCAGCCACTACAACGCGCGTGGCATGACGCGCAAAACAATCTGTCACGCTTACAAGATAAAGCCCGTTCGCTTGAACAGCAGCAAGCTATTAACGCTCAAGCACAAAAACGTCATCAGCAAAGCTATGATAAATGGCAACGCCGCGAGCAAAACTGGCAAAACCTGTGGCAGCAATTACAGCAGTCTATAGCGCCATCTGCATCTGACAGTGCTGATGTGAGTAAAACGAATAATGCGCAAGATCTCAGTCAAGTGCTAGAACAGCAAGTCACTGAGCTAAACACGCAGTTGCAGCAGATTGAGCGTCAACGCGAAGCCGTCGATGAACGCTTGTCCGAGATACAACCGCAAGCGCATAGTTTGCAGCAGAGACTAAACGCACAGCAGAGCGAGTTGAGCGATGATGAAAAGCGTCATGCGCTGTTGGTAGGCGAATACGATACCCTGCATCAGATATTGCATCCAAAACCTACACAACAGCAATCAGAAAAGACTCAATCTACCGCGACAGATAATGCAGATAGCGATGGCATATATCATCAGCCGATAGCCATTGCAACGCTACGTGAGCAAATTGAGCTAAGTGCGAAGGGGCAGGAGTATGCGCCGCTACTCGATAGTATCCTAGCATTGTGGCTAGATAGCCATGTGCTGGTTGCTAATCAACAAGCTAATCAAATCAAGCAATCAAGCGTTAATAATGCTACTGGCGTTTATCAAAGAGCCGATAGCTTGTGGCAAGCGCTTGAGCATGACGTTGCAGATTTACTGACTTATCAGACGGCACAAAATACGCCTGCCAGTGCAAAAGATAAAACTCTAATGGAGACGGGTCATAGCTTATGGTTGCCTACTGCGCAAAATAGCATCAGTGACCATGACCTTGTCAGTGAATTGCCAGATAATTTGATTGATAAAGTGTTGCCATTATCGCAGTTGATTACTCAGCCGCTACTCTCGCTATGGCAACAGTGCTATATATATACGGCGCAGCTTGAGACTAGTGAGCAGCATGAAATTGACACACTTACTGATGTACTGAAGTCATTACCACCATTAGCAATATTGCTCACCGCAGATGGTTGGCTGATCAGTCGTCATGGGACGATTAACTTAAGCAAATTCGCTGGTGCGCAAGATAGTCAAAGTGATAGCAGCAGTCAATTTCTCACGCAGCGTTTGCAGCAGCGCACTCGTTTGCAAGCGTTAGAAGACTTGCTTGATGAGTTTGAAACCAAAATACAAGAGCAGCAAAAATCTATTGCAAAAGACCAGCGCGATTATGATGCATTAATAGTTAGCTTGGAAGAAACGCGCGCGCAAGTTGAGCAGTTAACCCGTGATAAGCATCAATACCAGCAGCAACTGACGACCGAGCGAGCCAATGCTGAGCGGTTGCAAGCGGATAGCCAGCGTTTGAACGCTGATAAAGCAACGCTTGAGCAGGAAAAGCAAGAACTGGCGCAAGAGCAACAAACGCTTGAACAAGAACAACAGCACATTGAAAGCGAGATCGCTACGCTAACGCCGCAAATAGTAGAAGCACGAGCGACAACTCAGCAACTGCAAGCTGAGCGCAGCGAGCTAAACCGCGCGCGTCAAGCTGATGATGATGCGTGGCAAGCATTGCAGCTGCGCATTCAGCAATACGAGATGCGCTTGGAGCATAGTATTAGTAGTCTGGCTCGTACGACTGAGCAATATGATAAGTCGTTAGAGAATGAGCAAAGTCTACAGACGCGTCACGATCAGCAGCAGGCTAAATTGCCAGAGCTACAAGCAGCACTACAGTCTGCACAGGTAACGCGCGATGAGCAGCAAGTGCTATTGAACGAGCGCGATACTGCGCTAATGGCATTAAAACAAACGTACGCTGAGCAGCAGACGGCATTTGATACATTGCAAAATACATTGCAAACGCAGCAAAGCGAGCTTGCCCGTCATGCTACTGAGTTGGCATTAAGCGCGGCACGGTTAGAGGATGCTAGCGCACACACGCAGAGCGCTTTAGATGCTTATTATCGTGTAAGTCATAAATATAAAGCGCAAGCAGAGCAACCGCGACAAAGCATGAGCGTCTCAAACTTGCTAGCAGATTTTATCGCTCATGATCGCCGCGTCCGTCCAGACAAAATCGCTGAGCTAGAGTCCGAGCGCGCCAAGTTGACCCAGCAGTTGAGCAAGATTGGGCCAGTGAATTTGGCAGCGGTCGCAGAGTTGGCCGAGGTAAACGAGCGCCTAGAACCACTCGCACAGCAGACGGCAGATATCGCGGCCAGTATGCAGACATTGACCGAAGCGATTGCCTCTATTGATGAGACGACCAAGACACTGTTTATGCAGACGCTTGATGCGGTCAATAATGAGTTGGCCAATTTATTTGCCAAAGTCTTTGGCGGTGGACAGGCTAGCCTGACGTTGAACACTGACGAGATGCCAGCCAATACGCCAAAGTCCGAACAATGGCGGGCAGGGCTTACCTTGATGGCGCAGCCGAAGGGTAAACGCAATAGTCGCTTAGCGGTATTATCGGGCGGTGAAAAAACCCTTACAGCGCTGAGTTTGATTTTTGCGATATTTAAGCAGCATCCCGCACCGTTCTGTGTGCTTGATGAGGTCGATGCACCGCTTGATGATGCCAACGTCGCGCGCTTTACCAGTCTCATTCATGAGTTAGCAGATGATTTGCAATTTATTTTTATCAGCCATAATAAATTGACGATGCAAATTGCTGATGAGCTAAAAGGTATTACCATGCCAAGTGCAGGCATTTCTACACTAGTCAGTGTGTCGCTTGATGAAGCTGCGCGTTACGTAGAGAGCTAAGAGTGAAATAGTCGACATTAAAAGTGCTATGAGAATCAGCGCGATGCAAATATAATCAATCAATTGGCATAAATGCAAATAAGCTTGACCTCAGTCCAGCATACTGGTTATAAAGTACACAATGTGGTGACGATATAGGTCAGCCATGCTAGAATATTGCCATTTATGCTCGTTTGTGTATTCCCTTTTGTTATATATACTAGGATGTATTTATCATGACCGTTATTCAGTTTATATTGATTGCCATTGCCGCGTTTATCGTGCTCGCAGGGCTGTTTATGGTCATTCGTAGCTTTAAGCGCCGCGGTGCTACCGAAGCTGCTGCGGTCAATTATGATAAAAATGGTATTCCGATCATACCGCGTCACGAGCGCAACATCGTCGATCAGCCAGATCTCGATGATACAGTCGCAGGCGAGACGAGCATCGGTCCAGATCGTAGCTACTTGGATGCTGTGGTTGAAGAAGAGCCATTGACGCAATCGCATACCAACGTTGATGCCCAACTAACGGCTGAGCGTGACCATGTAGCAGCTGACGACTATGACGTCATCGATGAAGCCGACTACGCGCGCTGGCAAGAAGAGCAACGCCGTGCCGATAGTGCTGAGTTTGTAGAAGTCGCCGATCAGATGCATATCGAGCAAGAGCCTGATGCGTTCTCTAGCCTAATGTCAGCGACTGATAGCCTGATGCCAACCATCGATACGGCAGAAGAGCCGAGCTTCGATGACAACAGCCCGATACTGGATCAGCATCTATCAGAGTCAGGTGATGATGTGCAAAATGGTCCTTTGATTAATGCCAAAGACAATATCAATATCACTATCTTGCCGCACCAATATCGTGACCGTCCAGCGGCGATTATCCGTGGTCGTGACCTATTAGCATTGATTGATAAATATGGTCTACGCTATGGTGCGATGAATATGTTCCATCGCTACGAGCAAAAAGACGGCACGGGTATGCTGTGGTTTAGCATGATGGGTATCACCGATAGCGGTATCGCGCCATTTGATCCGCATAGTGTCGCGACCAACACTTATAACGGTGTCGTCGTATTCTTGTCATTGCCACATCCACAGGCCGTGCGCAGTTTTGATAGTATGATGAGCATTGCTTATATGATGGCAAGCGACCTTGACGCCATTATGCTTGATGAAGAGAATGAACCAATCACGCCTGAATACAAGCAGCAACTACGTAACCAAGTTCGTGATTATGAGGGCTAGGTGCTTGAGGATTAGAAGCTCGAAGGATAAGCGCTGAAAGATAAAAGCTGATTAGTATCAGAAATCATAAAAAGGCAAATAGCGATTAACGTTATTTGCCTTTTTTAATGGGCTATAGTTTCCGAAAAGTGCTAACCATAGTAGACTGAGCGAGCCTAACACAGTATCTGATTTATATAGGATTGACTATACCGAGCTTCCTACAAACTTGTTATCATATCAACATCTTGAATTGCGAAAAAGACGCCGACTATGACTGACTCTACCTCATCAAATAATTCTAAAAATCCATCTGCTCAAGTAGAAAACCAAGCACCTGCCAAATCTAATGTATCTAGTTCGACTGACAGTAGTACCAATAATAGTGCAGAGATTGTCTCAAAAATGCGTGCGCTTATTGAAGCGATTAAGACGCATAACTATGCCTATTATGTGCTCGATAATCCGATATTAGAAGACAGTGAATACGATCAGTTACGTCGCTCGTTGCTTGAGATTGAAGAAGAATATCCAGATTTGGTACAGCCAGACAGTCCAATCAATCAAGTCGGCGATATGCCGCTATCAGCCTTTACCCAAGTTACGCATGATATTCCGATGCTGTCGTTAGGCAATGTGTTTGAATATGATGATTTGCGCGATTTTATGCGCCGTGTCAATGATCGTCTCAGCGACTCACAGCAAAACCCTGAATACGAGATGGAGCTAAAGCTCGATGGACTGGCCGTCTCACTGAAATATGAGCACGGAAAATTTGTCCAAGCGGTCACGCGCGGTGATGGGCAGACGGGTGAAGATATTACCCAAAATGCCAAAACCATCCGTAACCTGCCACTATGGATAGCTGATGCTGCTGATATTGAGTTATTAGAAGTACGCGGTGAGGTATTGATGCCAAAGGCGGGGTTTGAACGTCTTAATCGATTGGCAGAAGAGAACGAGGGCAAAACCTTTGCTAATCCGCGCAATGCTGCTGCTGGTAGCTTACGTCAGTTAGATCCAGCCATTGCTGCTAGTCGTCCACTGGCTTTCTATGGCTATTCGGTCAATCAGGGTTTGCCAGATACTATCGACACCCAATCAGGAGCGTTGGCATGGCTTACCGAGCTTGGATTTACAGTCAGCGCCGTAGAAGTAGTCGCAAATCCACGCGCCGCCCAGGCCTACTATGAATCAGTGATAGAAGGGCGTAGCGATCTGCCATTTGAAATCGATGGCATGGTGATTAAGGTAAACAGCCTTGCGTTACAGCAGCAGTTAGGCTACCTATCACGCGAGCCACGCTGGGCGACTGCCTATAAATTCCCCGCTGAAACGGTAATGACACGTCTCAACGATATCGAATGGCAAGTTGGCCGTACGGGTCAAATCACCCCAGTCGGTAAGCTTGAGCCTGTCAAAGTCGGCGGCGTCACTGTCAGCAATGTCACCTTGCATAACTTTGGCGAGATTCAGCGTTTGGACGTGCGCGCAGGCGATACGGTCAGTGTCCACCGTGCAGGCGATGTCATCCCCAAAGTCACTCGTGTCTGGCACGATCAGCGCCCAGCCGATAGTACGCCTGTCACGCTACCCTCTACTTGTCCTGTCTGCGACTCTCCCGTCGTGCTGCCAGAAGACGAAGCATTGGCGCGCTGTACGGGTGGACTGTTTTGCCCAGCGCAGCAGCAAGAAGCACTTATTCATTTTGTCTCACGTCGTGCCATGGATATCGATGGGCTTGGTGCGAGTTGGTTGATTAGCTTCTTTGAGCATGGTCTGGTCAAAACGGTTGCTGATATCTATCAGTTGCACAATCATGCAGATGAGATGGTCACCTTTGAGAAATTGGGTGAAAAATCGGTCCAGAATATCATCAATGCAATCGAAGCCAGCAAGCATACGACATTGGCTCGTTTTATCTATGCGCTTGGTATTCGTGGTGTCGGTGAAGGTACGGCACAGAACTTTGCTCAGCAATTTGGTGGTTTAGATAGCCTAATGGCGGCCAGTATTGAGACTTTGATAAAAACCCCAGATGTCGGAGAAATCACTGCCGAGCTGACCTACAAATTCTTCCGTGCGCCGCACAATATCGAAGTGATTAATTCGTTGCTTGAAGCTGGCGTCCACTGGGATAAAGTCGAGCAGGTTGCATCAGAAGGGCTACCACTCGATGGGCAAACGTGGGTCATCACAGGCGCACTCGATAGCATGGCGCGTGATGAAGCCAAAGCCAAACTACAAGCGCTGGGCGCAAAAGTGTCGGGTAGTATCTCGGCTAAGACTACGGCATTGTTAGCAGGGGAAAAAGCAGGTTCGAAGATGGCGAAAGCGGAGAAGTTAGGCGTAAAGGTAGTGGCTGAGGAAGAGTTTTTGCAATTGATTAAAGAATGAGGGTGAGTCTAATTTAAAGTAGCAGAAGACAATAGCGAAAACAATTAGCCTCAGCATCACGTGCTTTAATACATAGAAATATGCGGGTCATGAGCCGTCTTTCTTTAATAGTTCACTCGGCGCTCGTCCCTCGCAAGAGCAGAGCACAGCTCTCGCCTTGCAGACGGGCAGAGCAGTGCTCTGCTATTTCCGTCCTCACTTGCGCAAGAGCCGAAAGTAGTCATTATGCACTGTGAAGTACAGATCTAAATAAGAAACACTCTACAATCTTCTAAATTTACACTCATGCTAATTCGGGTTCTCTATGCCTACCAAATCAAAGATTAAGATTACAGACAATCTAGAGTTGCGAGCAGAGATAGACAGTCTCTTTGAATCAACAACACAGGCAACACTAGCAAAATGGGCGATTGAATGTGCAAAACACGTTTTACCATTAGCGAATAGTGAAGATATTGATATTACGGATATACAAGAGGGCATGTTAACCAGTCAGCTTTGGCAAGACAGTAAAGCTAGCGTTAATGCGGTCAGAAAAGCAGGATTCAAGATTCATGTTGTCGCAAGGCAATGTCAGACTGAAATAGCCAGAACGGTTTTTAGAGCTGTGGGACACGCGGTGGCGGTTGGGCATATGACAGAGCACACCATGGTGTGCTCAGATTATGCCATCAAATCAATACAACTTGCCTTTCCAAACGATAGTGAGATGATAACAATTGAAAGGCAATGGCAGTTAGATAGCTTGAAGGTGTTAGAATCAAATGCATCAACATAGCTAACTTGTTTTATCTAGCGTATAGGTATGGCGTTATTAATCATAAAAGCTACTTTCAAACTCAGATTGTAAGTTATCCATTTCAGCATTGAACTCTTCTATAGCCGCATCAATTTCCTTTTCAGCAACGAACAAAAAGGCACCTGGCTGTGCTTCCCAAATGGCATTATATTCAAACATATCACCTTCGGCATAAACATCGAGCGGTACGGTGTGTAACTCGTCATCCAAATAAACTTCAGCTAAGGCTTTATATTGACTGTCGTTTACTTTAATAAGATCAATATTACCCACTCTTAAATTATAATTTGCGAAGTCTGTATCAGTGCTTAATGTTTCTTGTAACGACTCTTTAACAGTGTCATTAATATCATCAGGCGAGGGACTACAAGCGCTTAGACTCAATGTCAAGAGAATGCTAGCTACTATCACTTTTATGTTCATAAGGTGGAGATCACTCTTTTAAGGTATATGAATAAACTATAGACTGGCGTTTTATATTCTGAATTTAGATTGATAAAATAAACAATTGTTAATGATATTCTGCACTTAATCGACAAGGACGTCAAATGAATCAACACGAGAAACTAAACTATGTAGAGTTTGCTGCTAAGGATTTATCAGCGACCAAAGGCTTTTTTAACGCGGTATTCGATTGGACGTTTACCGACTATGGCGACGGCTATACCGCGTTTGATAATCAGGGATTGGAAGGCGGGTTTTACCAAGCGGACAAATCCAGCTCAGCTGAAAATGGCGGAGCGCTACTCATTTTTTATAGTAAGCATTTACCCGCAACTCGTAAGAAGATCGTAGATAACAACGGAGTGATTACTCAAGATATTTTTGAATTCCCCGGTGGCTTTCGCTTTCATTTTACCGAACCTAGCGGCAATGAGTTTGCTGTATGGTCAGAGAAAAATATATAAGCCAAAACAAGCTTACACTAGCAATTATATAATCGAAACTCAGGAATGCTATGACACATCGGACTAATACTCAAATAATGCGTCATGTAGGCATCATCGCCTGTATAAGCGCGGGCGTCGAGTATTTGACAGATAGTGTGAGCTTATCCCTTTTAATACTCTTTATTGTCGTCATGAGCTACTTGAAGTGGCTAGGTGTATTTGAATCAGTCAATTCTCAAAAAATAGATATCAGTGCCAGTATACAAAATTTAAAAAATGCTCATATTCAGGCTGGATCAAAATTACCAAGTTTCGAATTTAGAGCAAAAGAGTACAATGCTGGATTTTTCTTAACGATAGCTATTTTTGCACTAATGATATGGCTGAGCACTAAACTGATTATGTCATGGCTACTACCATTATTCACAAGCCAAACATTTGATCCCTCTGATATCATTTGGGCAGTGATACCGATTGGTGCAGCGATACTCTGTTATTTGGTAGCCAGGAATGAAGATAAAAATAAAATACCGTTAGTATCGATATCTAGTCTTAAGTTATTACCAGAGAAACTACAAATCATTCAATCCAATCAAGTCTTAGATATACCATGGCGATCGATTAAGGATATTCATGAAAAACGAACACGTTCACGTGCTTTACTAAAGATAGTAGTAAGCGAAGAGGGTAGTGAGGTGAAGCCAAACTATGGCGAGTATTCATTTGATATATATCACGTACCTTATAAAGCAACAGATATTGAACAGCTTGCCATTGTTTACTGGGTAAAGGCAGAGGGTACAGAGGTTAAAGATATACAATAGATGAGAGTTGACGTAAGGTGCGCCTCGCGTAACACTAACTCGCGCAAGACTAAGAAATGGATTTTGAATTTATATGTGCAATTTGATGGTATCTATCATTCTCTTTCGCCGATAAGTATGAACGCGCGATTGAGAATAGAAATATCAGAGTACTGTTCTGGCCGTCCGCAAGGGGAGAGCTTTGCTTTGCTTTTGCGCGAGGGACGAGCGCCGAATGTACCAGTAAAGAAAACCGCGCTATGATAAGCATATTTGCCCCTCATGGAAGCAAGCGATGCTGAGGCTAAGCTTTTAGGGTTTTTGTCTTTGACTTATTTCGATAAATAAACGTTGATTTATCAGGCATATACAAAGACACAGATAAGACAATTATTCATCAACTGCCAACCCTTGTATCTCACTATGCGGCTGTCTCTCACTTTTTTTAGCATCAGGCTGAATAATGATAGGCAAAACCAAACCCTTTGCAAAGTCATCGCCAAACACGTAATCATAGCGACTCGCTTCAATATCAGGCGTCGTATGAATAATGAGGGTCATATCTTCGCCATCGTTCAGCTCATGTGAGGTATAGTGCTCACCGATCTGATCGAGAACCTTTGATAGTGCTTCATTACTTGCCATGCTTAGGGTCAGATTGTGCTGGGCGGTAGCAGCGTCCACTTTGAAGTAATCTGCATAGTCTCGGACGTTTTGACTATCGATGGCAAACGGATACTTATAATTGGTAGGGTCAGCAGGCTTTTCACCACTATCTACCAGTGACCAGTCGATGGTGTCGGCTGCTGGTGTGGATGGATCTGATGCTGTCTCCGCAGTTTGCTCAGTGGCATCGACAGAATCGGTAGCGTTATCGCAGCCCGTCAGCGCCCACATGCTTGCCGTTGCAATTACCATCATACTTATCAGACGCTTTGCCATCGAGTTACCCTTTTGATTGTTGGTCATGATTGATTTTCTTTACCTGCTATTTTGACAGCTTTCTTTGTGCTTCTCTAGCGAAATACATCAGTTGGTAAGTTTTGATATAGTCGATCCTCTATAAAAGAATGACAACGTTAACCTCGCTTGCAGTATTACAGTTATATCTGCACTCGGCTGCCTTGTACCACTTTTAAATTGAATCAACTGTATAGTCGAGTCTATATAAGTCCGCTACATTGTCATCCTCGCTAAGCATACTAATGTATAACTTGCACTCGGTTTCCTTGTATCGAAATTATGTTGAACTAACTGTACAACTATCTATCTGATACTGATTTTTATAGCCATTTCTATACGCGTATCAAACGAACACGCATAAAAAAGCAGCCACCATATAATGACTGCTTTTTGTCTATTACGACTATTTGTCTATTACGATATGAGCGTATCTCTAGCTGATTAGATTTGGCAGTTTACTTGATATTCTTTACCGTCAGCCCACTTCATCGCAAAGATACCTTTGTCACCTTTCATGTGCCATGCATAGATGACTTCTGGGTTTGAGTCGTTTACATAGCTTGCGACTTCGCCTTTCACTTTACCGTTTAGGATGATTGGCTGCTCGGCCCATTTTACTTTCGGCAAGGTGACGTTGAGCATCACTTGTTCTTTGTTGATAGATTGCTTTGCCATGATTTTGCTGTCATCGGTACAGGTGTATGGTGCTGGTGCCATACGATCATAGGCAGCGGTTACTTTTTCTGGAACTGGCGTATCAGTTGCATCTGGGGTAGTTGGTGCGGTAGTCGCACAAGCGCTCAATAGGGCAAGGACTGGTAGGGTAGTCGCAATTTTAGTTATCATTTTCATAGTGCTCTCCAAAGCTTTTCGCTGATGTCATTTACTTGTTCTTAATGATGCGTTTAGCATATGAGGGTTATAGTAGCGAAAACGAACCATTTCAGTGTTAGAAATTGTTCGTTACCTGTTAGCTTCGTTACCCAACCGCTGTCTAATGTAACTTGCAATTTGCGACATGGTGAAAAGTAAACAGTGTTGATTATGAAATCTGCATCTATAAAATTAGCGCGTAAAAAAGCGCCTATCAACGAGTGGCTGATAGCCGCTTTTTTTACTTAACACGCTCTAGATTGAGCATGCATTTCTATACTATGAACACTACTTGCTATGAATACTACTTGCTATGAATACTACTTAGTTTTACGTGGTGGTAGACCAGTATGCTGAGTCTGGAAATTGCCTTTGCTGACTTTCTTCTTACTGTTTTTACCGACAGCATTTTTACCCGCTGCACCTTTAGCTGACGCATTGCTGTTTGGCGAGCCATTACTGCGCTTCACTGAGTCATTGCCAACACGGCTATTCTTTTTACGCGCTGACTGATAAGTATCTTGCGCGGCATCACGCCCTTCTAAACTGGCGTTAAATGGTGGAATCAAGCAACCACGATTTTTACCAATCAAGTCACTACGACCCATGTCTTGTAGCGCTTTACGTAGTAGTACCCAGTTTTTTGGATCATGATAGCGCAAGAACGCTTTATGCAGTTTGCGCTGCTTACCAGACTTGACGATATCCATGTCACCTTCATCACGGCTGACCTTATGTAGCGGATCTTTGTGCGTGTGATACATGGTAGTCGCGGTCGCCATTGGGCTTGGATAAAACGCCTGTACTTGATCAGCACGATAGCCATTACTTTTGAGCCAAAGGGCAAGGTTCATCATATCTTCATCTTTGGTACCCGGATGGGCGGCGATGAAGTAAGGAATCAGATATTGCTCTTTGCCCGCTTCTTGGCTGAACTGTTCAAACATGGCTTTGAATTGATCATAACTGCCCATGCCCGGCTTCATCATCTTCGATAGCACGCCTTCTTCAGAGTGCTCAGGCGCAATCTTGAGGTAACCACCGACGTGATGACTGACCAATTCTTTCACATATTCAGGATCTTTCACTGCCAAGTCATAACGCAAGCCTGAAGCAATCAGAATTTTTTTCACGCCTTTGATATCACGTGCTTTGCGATATAGCTTGGTCAAGTTGCTATGATCGGTCAGCAAGTTTTCGCAGACGTCAGGATAGACACAAGACGGCTTACGACAGTTCTTCTCAATTGTCTCGTCTTTACAGCTGAGGCGATACATATTGGCTGTTGGGCCACCAAGATCAGATATCACACCAGTAAAGTTCGGTGCAGTATCACGAATCGCTTCTACTTCGCGCAAGATGGAATCTTCTGAACGGCTCTGGATAATACGGCCCTCATGCTCAGTGATCGAGCAGAATGTACAACCACCAAAACAGCCACGCATGATATTGACTGAGAATTTAATCATGTCATAAGCAGGAATGCGCGCATCGCCGTAGCTTGGATGTGGCAAGCGTGCGTACGGCAAGTCAAACACATAATCCATCTCTTCTGTCGAGAGTGGCACTGGTGGTGGATTGAGCCAAACATCGATAGAGGTATGTGAGTTACCAGCACCGCTACTATGACGCTGTACAAGCGCACGGGCGTTACCTGGATTGGTTTCTAGATGCAGGATACGACTTGCATGAGCATAAAGCACAGGGTCAGATTTGACATGCTCGTAGTCAGGCAGACGAATCACTGTCTTTTCACGTGGTGGCATTTTTAGCTTATGCTTACGTGCGGTCATTGGCTTATCAAAGCCGCGCATTTGTACCACTTGCGTCTCTTCGTCGACTTGTTCAGCGTTGATGACTTTATTGGCAACTGGCTCAGCGACAAAACCCTGATATTGCGATGACATAGATGAAGGCATGGCTTGGCCAACAGGCGAGTCCGATGGTTTGTTCTGCTCAATTGAACAGCTATCAACGTCTTCGGTCATCACATAAGGGTTGATGATAGGATCGACACGGCCGACGGTATCGACATCATTACTCGCAACCTCGGTCATGTCTTCTTGCCAATGACGACGAGTCGGAGTCAATAAATAAGCCGTACCGCGCAATTTACTCATCTGCTCAAAGCTATAGCCTTTAGACAGACCATGTACCACATCGACGATCGCACGCTCAGCATTACCATATAATAAGACATCAGCACGCGCATCCAGCAGGATACTACGGCGGACTTTGTCTGACCAATAATCATAATGAGCGATACGGCGTAGACTGCCTTCAATGCCGCCTAAGATAATAGGCACATCAGGATAGGCTTCACGGCAGCGCTGGCTATAGACGATAGCCGCTCGGTCAGGGCGTTTGTTTGCCACGTTGCCCGGAGAGTAAGCATCATCGCTACGGATTTTGCGATCGGCGGTATAGCGGTTGATCATGCTGTCCATGTTGCCCGCGGTCACGCCGTACGCATAGACAGGTTTGCCTAATTCCATAAAGGCGTCTTTGCTCTTCCAATCTGGCTGAGCGATGATACCAACACGGAAGCCTTGCGACTCTAATAGACGACCGATGATGGCCATACCAAAGCTTGGGTGATCGACATAGGCATCACCTGAGATGATTATGACATCACAAGCATCCCAGCCTAGATCGTCCATCTCTTTGCGGCTCATCGGCAGATAAGGCGCCGGCTCGTAGCAGCTCGCCCAGTGTTTGTCATAATCATAAAGTGGCTTGGTGCCTTGTTTAAAGGCAGTGCGGGCGATGGTATCGGCAGACATGGGCGGACCTGTTAATTAGAAAAATGGCACTAAAAATACAGCCCTTATTACCCAATGATAATAAAGGCGAATTTAAAAGCGCTCATTTTAACATGAATCGCCTTCACTATGCGACCTATTCTATGAGGGGTGATTGCTGATAAGTTATTGATAGCGTGAGATAAACTGCTCATGCAAAGTAAGCTATCCGCACAGCAAAATAATGGCAAAAACAGTCTAGACAGAACAGTCACATTATCAGTTCAATCAAACTTACTTCCAACAATCATTCTCTACCTTAGTTCAACTTATAGCTACATTCTCGCAAACGTAATTATCAAAATACCGACTTGGCTGTTACTGGTCATTTGTTTTCTCATGTTGATAAGTTTCTTTAATTTCTAATGATAGGTTTTGGCACAGGTTTTGCTCCACCCTTATTAGGGCTTATTTGTGTGCATTAATGAGTAAAAATAGTGCACCGATAAAATTTGAACGGATAGATAAGTGTTTGGAGATAAAATGAGAACATCATCTGTTGGACTGGACACGATAAAGACATTATTAAAACTATTACAACCATTAAAATTATCGCTAAACAATAGGCTGGTGCTAAGTACAGTATCGTTTGCAATGATAAGTAGTGCCCAAGCTGCTGAGACTGACACATTGACCGTGGCACAGCTGCTCGAATATCAAAACATCGCTTGGATTATCTGGGGCGGGGTATTGGTGTTCTTTATGCAGGCAGGTTTTGCTCTACTTGAAAGCGGATCGGTACGTGCGAAAAATGCGGTAAACGTGATGATGAAAAACTATACCGATATGTGTATCGGCGGTCTAGCGTTCTACTTGGTTGGTTTTGGGCTGATGATGGGTACTAATCACTCCGGATTCGTCGGTACGGATCACTTTATGCCAGTCGCGTTGTCTAATATGGACTGGGCATTGATGTTTTTTCAAATGATGTTTGCAGCGACAGCGGTGACGATTGCGAGTGGTGCGATGGCAGAGCGCGTCTCGTTCATCGGCTATGCGGTGGCGGCATGTTTGATTTGTTTGTTTATCTATCCCGTGTTTGCCAGTTGGGTATGGGGTGGTTACTTCGGCGGTACAGGCTGGCTAGCTGAGCTTGGTTTTATTGATTTTGCTGGGTCTACTGTAGTGCATTCTATCGGTGGTTGGTTGGCATTGGCAGGCATCTTGGTCATTGGCCCAAGGTTAGGCCGCTTTGCACCTGATGGTACGCCAAGACTCATCGCAGGGCATAACATGACGTTGCTAGCGCTTGGCGGATTTATCTTATGGTTTGGTTGGTTCGGCTTCAATGCTGGATCGACATTGTCTATCACTGGCAATATTGGTCTAATCGCAGTCAATACTTTTGTTGCAGCAGTCAGTGCTGTGGTGAGCTACATGCTGATCTCCCGATCGCTTAATAAAGCTATTTTGCTGAGCGATAGTGTCAATGCCAGCTTGATTGGTTTGGTATCGATTACTGCAGGTTGTGCGACCACAACGCCTGTATTTGCCATTATCATCGGTGCGATTGCTTCCGTGGTTTATATCCTATCGTCGCAAGCGTTATTAAAATTCAAAGTAGACGATGTGGTCTCGGCAGTGGCAGTACATGGCTTTGGCGGTGCGTGGGGTACGATCGCTGCAGGATTGTTTTATACAGGAGATTTGTTTAACTTATCACGGCTTGGCGTACAAGTGCTGGGCGTCGGCGTGGCATTAGGCTGGGGACTGGGACTGGGTCTAGTGATGTATAAGCTGATCGATCTAAGCTTTGGGTTAAAAGCAAGCCGCTTACATGAGCAGCGTGGCCTTGATTATACCGAGCATGCAGAGCTCGGTTACCCTGAGTTCCAGAAGCAAATGTTTGATTCCAAGAGTTTAACCGAGCGGCATTTATAGGAGAGAGCTGATGAATATTGATACTCAATCCGTAGACCAAGCTGTGACTGCGATGGCAGAGGTGCTTGCCGACTATCTACATCCTGAGGAGGTGCGGCTGCTTAAATCACAGTGGCAGCGATACTCAACGGTCTCTGTAAAGATGATGCAACAGTGCGTCTTGGATGCGACAAGGCGCTATCCTGAGCTGCAAGCTTATAAGTCTGATATTAGGAAAGGCTTTTGGGCTACGTTGCAAGCGGACAGTCAGCAGACAGTAGAGGTTAATAGTCACAATAGCCATAATGGTCATAATAAAGCAATCAAAGCGCCAGTTCCTGTCTCTGAGTTGGTTTTGGCATTTTATACCGTCGTAGAAGCGCTGCGCAGTCAGCTATCAGAAACAGAAAGTCGCAACCTATTTCTGACCATGCACCAAACTGTTTCGCAAGAGCGCACCTTCAAAGGGCATGGTCTTAACATCAGTCAATTTTTAGAAGGCAATCGCCCGTCTGTACCTGATAATGAGCACCTGTTAAATAATTTGATGCAGTTGGCTTATGTATGCTTATGCGATGTTGCAGGACCTGTCGAAGCAGATGAGATGATGTTTCGAGCGGCAGAGAAGGCAAAACAAAATTACCCGAAAACACTGGTCGAAAAGTTATTCTAAAATATTAAGCAGGCACGTTACGATTTAGTATGGAATACCTTTCGATAACGTACCTTATATAAAGGGGCTTTTATAACGCAGCTTTCAAGATGTAGCTTTCAAGATGTAGCTTTCATGACGTAGCTTTCATGACGTAGCCTGAAACTTGATACTAGACGATGAGCGGTATAATAGTTAACTATCTAATCTAATAGCTGAAACGGGAAAGTAACCACGTCAAAGGCGAGGGCAAAGGGTAGCAGTACCAGTTTTTGTGCGCCATTTGGACCGCTACGAGTGACGACATCTTGCTGAGTTTGTGTATAAAAACTCACCGTATATGGTTTGGTCAATGCGCGATAGTTTGACTGAATTAACCCCAAGTTACTAACTTGCGGATAGATAGCGCCTTTGACAGGAACGCTAAAACAAAAGCGCTGAGCATTGATACGTTGATCGCTCGCTGAGGTACACTCTTTACCGTTGTTTTGCAAAAAGAACTGATAGTCTGAGCGCCCAAACTCATCTTTTAATTTAGCATAAGACAGTTTCATCTCACCTTGGAAGTACCCATCGTTATTGGGTACATGAAAGCTCATGTCGTTATCCACTTGAATATTTTTTTGAGACAGATTACTCAGTAAGTTCACCATTTCTGTCCCACCTTGGGTGAGAACGTAGCTGTTCTTCTCTCCTACGATAACCATTGACGCGTTTGGCATTTTTGGTAACGCCTGAGCAGGACGACCAAAGGCAACAATTTGATCTTCAGACAGTATCTGCTTCGTTGTGTTCGTGGTGACGTGTCCACTATTGTCTAATAGTGAGCTGGTCGCACAGCCCGAGCTGGCTAGTACCGCGGCAAACAAAGCGCCTGCTATCACCTTTTTTGAATTTAATGGTTTTAGTGACGCTTTCATATTCTTGTTATCAGCGTTTGTATGGTCAGTCATGATTAGGCTTCCTTGTCTAACAAATGGGCTTACGAAATTAACTATCGAGTTTTTATTTCTTCTCGGATGTCTGGTGAATATCGTACAGTGTTTATATGTAACTTAGCTACTTATCATCCATTGTTATATGATAGGTAAGTGTAGCGGTGAATAACTAATTATAATTAATCTAGGGTGATTTTAGTTCCACTCTTAGTAAAGTTCATCACAAACTGGCTTTTGAAATTGCGTACATTATTTTCGTAAGTCAGTAAGCTGCGAGTGAACTGATGATAGTCGCTCATGTTTTTTGCATTGACCATCAACATAAAATCAAAATCGCCCGATACTTCATAACAGCTCATGATTCGTGATTGCGCGTCCATCAGGCGCTCAAATCGATGTTGCATTGAGGTATTAGAGCGCTCCATTTCTATCATTACTACTGCTGTCAGGCCATAGCCCACTTTGTCAGGATTGACAATGGCGACTTGTTTGGTAATCACGTCACTATCTATTAGCGCTTGTATACGCCGCTGCGCCGTCGCAATGGATACGTGCACTCGCTCTGCGACAGTTTTAAGCGGTAATGTCGCATCATCTTGCAGCAAGTTCAAAATAGCTTTATCAATGTTATCTAAAGTATGGCTCATATCAGGACATCCTTAACAGCAGAGTTTTTTATCTATTTTTATAAATATTATCACTAAAAACACTAATATAAGAAAATAATCATTTATAGGATATATATATGATATTTTTATTCATAAGTACATCTATATAGAGATAATATATCAAAGTACCCTAGTAAAATAGACCATACCAATCAGACCTGCTTCAAAATAAGAGCTAGCAATTGGTTTTTTATCATCTATTAATAGCTACGGTGCCTATCATGTCTATCTCAATGTTCTCCAATGTATTCGCTAATACGCTAGCAACGACTGTTGCACGTTTGCCACTACCTGCGATTTGGACGACAGGTAGCGCACAACAACGCACATTAATACTAGGGGTGTCTTTTGCCATATTGTCCAACGTGCTATTTGGTGTACTCTATGCGTATAGCAGTTTTTTGTCGCCATTATCAGGGACGCAAGTTTTTATCTGGCGCATGCTCGCGATGTGGGCAGCGTTGGTCGGATACTTAATGGTAAGTGGACGTCTGGGATTGCACATCGATAAACTAAAAGCGCTCAAAGGCGCTAAGCAATGCGTTTGGCTGCTACTACCTACACCGATATTCCTGAGTCAATTTTGGTTATTTATGTGGGCGCCAGTGAATGGACAAGGTGTGCAAACCGCGATGGGATACTTTCTATTCCCGTTAATGATGGTGGTGTTTGGTTGTGTCCTCTTTGGCGAAAAATTAAGCCGTTTGCAATGGTTGGCAGTGGCCTTTGCTGCATTGGGCGTGGGTAGTGAAGTTATCCGTACGCAAAGTGTCTCTTGGGCGACGCTATGGGTATGCGGTACGTATCCTGTTTACTACATTTTACGCCGACTGCAGGGAATTGGCGCAGTAACTGGTTTATTGGTTGATTTAACGATATTTGCGCCCTTTGCGCTTGCTTACTTGTTCTTCTTTGCCCCAAGCAGTTTGGCATTGGTTAGCGGCTCGGGTTTCTTTATCATGATGCTAGTAGGTTTAGGTGTGCTCAGTGTCTTGGCAATGAAGACCAATATTGATGCCAGTCAAATGCTACCAGTCAATGTCTATGGCATGATGAGCTATTTGGAGCCAGTGTTACTATTTATCTTGGCAGTGACCGTACTAGGCAACCCATTTGAGTCAGCGATGATTTATAGCTATGGTCTGATTTGGCTAGGTATTGGGTGTTTGATTGCTCATGGTGTTAGGCAATTGCGTCAGGCTAGTAGAAAGACAGCATTATCTCTAAAAGAGCAAATGGCATAGAAAGCCACTGGCTAGATGTTATAAAGGTTTCTATTTTATTAAACGTCACAAACAACAAAAAAGGACGGCTCAGTAAATATTGAGCCGTCCTTTTTTATATAGATTAAATAGTGCTTAATCTAAATGCTGTTTGAAACCGCGCTGCTTATCACGTTCCCAGTCACGATCTTTTAGTGTTTTACGCTTATCATGTTGCTTTTTACCCAAGGCTAGGCCAATTTGGCATTTCACCAATGAGTTTTTCCAGTAGCAAGACAGCGGTACGCAAGCGTAGCCTTTCTGGTTAATTGCCCCAGATAGTTTCTCGATTTCACGACGGTTCAGCAGCAGTTTACGAGTACGAATACTGTCTGGACTAACGTGCGTTGAGCTCGATAGCAATGGCTGAATGTGCGCCCCAAACAAGAAAGCTTCGTTATTGCGAAATATGACGTACGCTTCAGTAATCGTCATTTTTCCTGCGCGAATGGCTTTGACCTCCCAGCCTTGTAATGCCAGTCCTGCTTCAAAGGTTTCTTCGATAAAATACTCATGACGTGCCTTTTTATTGGCACAAATCTGATTGTCTGGCTTTTTTGATTTTTTTGACATAATCTCTCCATAAGGGTGACCTAAAACACAGGCTCCTTATTTAATCAGTCCCACTAATTCCTCATCCTAATCCAATAACTAGTCTTGTTTTTTATTTCGATTATGAGATGGATGAGTCGAACTGCCTATTGTATCAAAGCCTCTGATGAAAAGGTAAATCAGCTGTTAGGACAAATGTAGCAGATAAGTATTAAGTTTGAGCAAAATTTGCTAGCATATGGCCTAATATCACCGATTATATCAGTCATGCTATGAGCCACTCTATTTCTCCCAATTCCTCAAAGCTACATACCAAAATTCTATACCCTGGTACCTTTGATCCTATTACCAATGGTCATGTAGATTTGGTCACACGCGCCGTCAAGCTATTTGATGAGGTCGTTATCGCGGTTGCCTCAGGCCACCATAAAAAACCCTTGTTTAATTTTGAAGAGCGCGTTGCTTTGGTCGAAACCGTATTTGCTGACTTACCGCAAGTATCCGTCATTGGATTTGAGGGACTATTGGTTGACTTTATGCGTGAAAAAAACGCGACGGCGGTGCTGCGAGGATTGCGAGCGATGTCAGATTTTGAGTATGAGTTTCAGTTGGCCAATATGAATCGTGAGCTTGATGAAAACTTTGAAGCGGTGTTTTTGACCCCGTCTCAAAATTATTCATTTATCTCTTCTACGATGATTCGTGAGATTGCTAAGCTTGGCGGTGACGTCAATAAATTCGTTCCACCCTGTGTTTTGCAAGCATTCGACAAAAAGTTAAATAGTAAATAAAAGACGCTGCATTAAAGATAAGCTGCTAGCACTTGCTAAAACAGTAAGGAGCAGCCATATATGACTGATATAAGCAAAAATATAAGGAACAGTTCATGGCACTATTAATCACTGATGAGTGCATCAACTGTGATGTGTGCGAGCCTGCTTGCCCCAATGAAGCCATCTCAGAAGGGGATGATATCTATGTCATCGACCCTGATCTATGTACAGAATGTGTTGGACATTTTGACGAGCCACAATGCGTTGTGATTTGTCCAGTCGATTGTATTCCTCACGATCCCAATCATGTCGAGACTGAAAGCGACCTGCTATCTAAATATAAACGTATTACGGGCCAATAGAGTATTTATAAGCGATTGATGACGTTTGGGTTTACAACGTTTTAGGGACAACACGATGACCATGGAAACAATAACCACGCAAACAACCACCACGCAATCCATCCAAGTCGTAAATGACTTTGATCAGCAACACCTTTGGCACCCTTATGCCAGCCTGCCACCCACTTATTCTAATATCGTAATCGATCGAGCTGAAGGTATTTATATCATCACTGAAAATGGTACGCGTCTGATCGATGGTATGTCATCCTGGTGGGCGAGCGTTCATGGTTATAATCATCCAAAACTGAATGAAGCATTGACTCAGCAATTGGGTAAAATGGCGCATGTCATGTTTGGTGGGTTAACCCATCAGCCAGCGATAGATTTGGGCAAAAAACTGCTCGACATTGTACCTACTGGTCTCGATGCGATTTTTTATGCAGATAGTGGCAGTATCGCGGTAGAAGTAGCGCTAAAAATGGCGCTGCAATATCAAGTGGCTGCCAAGCGTCCAAATAAGCAGCAGTTTGCCTCAACCCATTCAGGGTATTACGGAGACACGTGGCATGCCATGAGTGTCTGTGATCCTGTTAATGGAATGCATAGCCTATATGGCAAGCAGTTACCGATGCAGCATTTCGTCCCTGCGCCGCCACTTGGCTTTGATCGCGCCTTGACAGTAGATGAGCGTGAATCGTTGGCTCAGTTTTTTGTAAAGTATGGCGAGCAGCTGGCGGGGTTTATCATTGAGCCGATTATTCAGGGCGCAGGCGGGATGCGTTTTTATAGTCCTGAATACCTACAATTGCTGCGTCAACTGTGTGATGAGCATGATGTACTATTGGTTGCGGATGAAATCGCCACTGGGTTTGGTCGTAGTGGCAAATTATTTGCGTGTGAACATGCAGCTATTAGCCCTGATATCATGACCATTGGCAAGGCGCTGACGGGTGGCTATATGACTTTTGCCGCAACGTTATGTACCCGAAAGATTGCCGATACCATTCATAATAGTGACTATCCAGCGCTGATGCATGGCCCAACCTTTATGGGCAATCCACTGGCTTGTGCGGTTGCGTGTGCATCGATTGATTTGATTATGTCTTATGATATTGAAGCGCGTACCGCAAATATGCAATGTATTATGGAGCAACAACTAGCGCCTGCTGCTTTATTAGAAGGCGTTGCTGAAGTGCGCTGCTTGGGCGCGGTCGCTGTAATTGAGCTGCATGAAGCGGTCGATATGCCCATTTTTCAGTCTTTGTTGATTGATAACGGTATCTGGGTCAGACCATTTGGCAAGCTGGTGTATATCATGCCGCCTTACGTGATTACTGATGCTGAGCTGACTACCTTATCCCAATCATTGCTAAAAGTAGTGCGTACGTATTTAGAAAACCGAGGTCAACTATGAGTGTTTTATTTGTTTCTGGTATCGATACCGATATCGGTAAAACTTATGCTACTGGGCTGCTTGCTAAAGCGCTTATGCAGCAAGGCTTAAATGTCATCACTCAAAAGCTAGTACAAACGGGCGTATCGATCAATCCAGATAATGGTGAGATGAATATCGCTGATGATATTATTACGCATCGTCAACTTATGGACATTCCTTTACAGCAATGTGACCTCGATTTTACGACTTGTGCTCATCGTTATAAGAAGCCAGCGTCTCCTCATCTAGCTACTAAGTTATCAGGGGAAACACTTGATCCTGATATGATTACTAACGCTACCAAGCGACTGCAATCTGAGTATGAGCTGGTACTACTAGAAGGTGCAGGTGGCTTACTTGTGCCGATTACAGAGAATCTACTCACATTAGACTATATTGCTGAGCAAGGCTGTCCAGTTATTTTGGTCACCTCTGGTCAATTGGGCAGCATCAATCATACTTTGCTGAGTTTAGAAGCTATAAAATCGCGCGGATTAATAGTACATAGCGTAATTTATAATCATATCCATGATGATGCTGAGCAAACGGATACTGAGATCGCAAATAGCACTATTGAGTTTCTACGAAAATATTTGGACAATCATTATCCCGAAGCGCATTGGCTGCAGATACCGTATTTGAAGAATAAAGTGGTCAGTAATATTGAAACACTACCAGCAAATTTTGTTTAGCCTATTTATGTTGTCCACAAAAATAAATCCAAAAGACATGCGCAGGCAGTCATAAGTTTGCTATACTAGCGCGCTTGGTAGACTAGGCGATCGCCGCTGCACACTGGCAACAGATGAGCAGGGGAGGAAAGTCCGGGCTACATAGGGCAGCGTGCCAGCTAACGGCTGGGCAGGGTAACTTGACGACCAGTGCAGCAGAGAGTAGACCGCCTTTAGTATCTTAGGGTATTATCGGTAAGGGTGAAAGGGTGCGGTAAGAGCGCACCGCGTGGCTGGTAACAGTTCACGGCATGGTAAACTCCACGCGTAGCAAGACCAAATAGGCATCGGCATGGCGCGGCCCGCGTTCGATGCGGGTAGGTTGCTTGAGCGTATTAGCGATGATACGCCTAGAGGAATGATCGTCCACGACAGAACCCGGCTTATCGGTTTACCAAACCTTTTTTATTGTTTGTTGTAGTAATAGTTGCAATTAATCTGAATTAAATTCGTTTTTTTGCAAAAAATGCTTATTAGGGGTTGACGTTAGTCAACAGCTTAGGCATAATGTGCAGCCTAAAACGGCGATGTAGCTCAGCTGGTTAGAGCGCATGACTCATAATCGTGAGGTCAAGAGTTCAAGTCTCTTCATCGCCACCATATATAGCAGTACTAAAAAACCAATCTATCGAGATTGGTTTTTTTTTGCCCAAAATAAATGTTTTTATAAACTAGAAGCTGTTGATACATAGCATTTTAGGTGTGATTTACTTACAGATTTCTTACTAAATCATAGGTTTATCTGTCTATATACAGATTAATTCTTGTAACTTATGTCGCGCTTACTTATCATAGGGGCTGTTTTCGGTAAAGTCCTGTAACGCCATGTCTGTCCAACTACCTCCTTATCGTCCTATCAAGCATCGCAGTGGCCTTAAAGTCATGGGCGCAGCCTTTCATGCATTGCTCATGCGTGAGTTACAGACTCGCTTTGGTGGATATCGTTTAGGCTACCTTTGGGCACCGCTTGAAGTCCTCTTTCAGGTTCTGATTTTCTTAGTTATATTCGGGGCTATTAGAGAGCGTCTAGTTCCAGGTATGGATTTTTCCTTATTCCTAGTTGCTGGAATGGTTCCTTTTCGGATGTTTCAGAAGATAGCAACGAGAGCTTTAGGAGCTGTTGAGGCTAATAAAGGTTTGTTGATGTATCGGTCAATTAAGCATATTGATGTGATCATCGCACGCTCATTTCTAGAGCTGGTGATTTATTTCTTTACATCGATATTACTACTTTTAGGATTGGCTTTTTTTGATATCTATGCCAATTTGGAAAACCTGCACATTGTACTGTTTTGCTGGATAACGCTATTTATATTTAGCTTTGGTGTTGCTCTGATTATGATGGTTGTTGGCTATTATGGTGGCGAAATCAGTAAAGTAATTACTATATTGTTTACCATACTGTATTTCACATCCGGTATCATTTACCCGATTCATATTATTCCTGAACCATATTTTAGTTATTTACTTTATAACCCTTTTATTCATAATATTGAGCTGATTAGACACGCCTTCGCACCCAATTATCCAGCATATCATATTGATATTTGGTATTTTTTAGAATGGATGTTCGTTGTAAACTTTTTGGGACTTTTACTCTATAAGTATGCTGAACGTGACATGATTCGTTCTCGTTAAGGTGATATCAATAATTATGAGCACTAATATTAAGAAAGGTGAGTAAATGATTGAGATAAAGAATATTTCTAAGTCATTTATGACAAAGAAAGGCCGTCATTACTTGTTCAAAGATCTAAATCTGACTATTGGTGATAAACAAAGTGTAGGCTTGCTTGGTCGTAATGGTGCTGGTAAGTCAACATTGCTACGTATCATATGTGGACTTGATGAGCCAGATCATGGAGAGATTATTACCGACTCGACTATTTCTTGGCCTGTTGGGGTGGCAGGTGGTTTTCAAGGTAGTTTGACAGGTCGTCAAAACGTCCGTTTTGTTTGTCGTTTATATTCAAGCGGCCCTTATATTGATGAAAAAATTCGTTTTGTCGAAGAGTTTGCTGATATCGGTAGTTATTTTGATATGCCAGTAAAAAGCTATTCATCAGGAATGAAGGCGCGCTTAACGTTCGGTTTAAGCTTGGCCTTTGATTTTGATTACTATATGCTCGATGAAGCAGGTGCCGTTGGTGATGCAGCATTCCGTAAGCGTAGTGAAGAGATTTTAGCGGCCCGCCGCGCACAAGCAGGATTTTTAATAGTGTCGCACAATATTGGTGATATCAAACGAAACTGCGATATTGGTATTGTACTAATGGATCAAACAGCACACGTGTTTGACGATACAACAGAAGCGATTGAGGTTTATGAAAAGCATATCCACAAAGCAAAAAAGTAAGATAATTAACTTCTCGCTGTTTATCGGCTTGGTCATCCTTCCTTGGTTGCTCGTTATATACTATGTAATGACACTGGCGCATCCGCGTTTCGTTTCGACTGCTGACGTGGTAGTGAAGCAAGTCAGTGATTCGAGCGTACCATCTGGTGGCGGACTATCAGCTCTATTGGGCGTAAATAGTACCAGTAAAGAAGACGCGACTTATTTGACAGAGTATATTTTGTCGAATGATATGGTGAAGCGACTCGATAGTAAGTTTAAGTTCCGAGACGCTTACTATGTTGATGGTTCAGACCCTATTTATGAAATCGATCCTGATGCGACTCAGGAAGATTTACTTGAATACTTCAAAAAACGGGTTCACATTGATCTTGACGAGCAGAGCTATGTGCTTTCAGTATCAACAGAAGGTTTTGACTCAAAATATGCTTTCGAGCTGAACAAAGCTATCTTAGGAGAATCTGAGCGTTTTGTGAACCGTATTTCACAAGAAGTGGCTCGTGATCAATTGGCGTTTGCAGAGACCCAGTTAGACGAATCAGAAGAGCGTTTAAATGATGCCAAAGAGCAGTTATTAAACTATCAGAATGAAAACGAAATCTATGACCCACAAGCCAATGCGCAAATCGTCAATCAGTTGATTGGCAGCTTGCAAGCGCAATTAAGTTCGTTGCGTACCGAAGAGCGTCAGTTACTCAGTTATCTAAATCCAGATGCGCCGCAAGTGGTTTCACTAAGAAGCCAGATAAAGGCTGTTGAAGAGCAAATCACTCAAGAACAAACCAAGTTGACCTCGCCAAATACAACCAAATTAAACCGTCAAGCGGTACAGTTTGAGACCATCAAGGCAGATGTGGATTTTGCTACCGAGTTGTATAAGTTGTCGTTGTCATCGCTTGAGAAATCAAGACTAGAAGCATTCAAGAAAATGAAAAACTTGATTGTGATCTCAACGCCCTATGAAGCTGAAGATGCAACATATCCGCGCCAAGCATATCTCATTTGGACATCGCTTGCGTTGCTCTTAATGCTATACGGATTTGTGCGTTTGGTAATGGCAGTTGTCCGTGATCACCGTAGCTAATCTTGAAAAACCAGATATCAGTAATGATCGATAGATCAGGAAAGGAATATAACTCATGAATATGAAACCACGTTCTATCGTGATAGCGACAAGCTTGGCAATGGCGGCGACTAGTATGTCTGCAACAGCTGCAAGCAGTTATGCAGATCAAATATCAGGTTCAGGCTTTGGCACAAGCAACAATAACATGAGCCAATCTCAGAACCAGAGCAATATTAACGTTTCTACCCAAGCATTTTCTGGGGCAGTGCCAGGGCAAGCAACGACTCAAGAAGCGGTTAACGCAGCAAGCTTACCAAGCCAGTCAGTTATCAATACAACGCGTCCTTATCAAGATATCAAAACTCAAGATATGATGTTCGGTGAGCAATTGTTCCGTGGAGCATTTTCGACGACTTCAGGCTCTACCTTTAATGATAGTTATGTGATTAACCCTGGTGATAACGTCCAAGTAAGAATGTGGGGCGCTTATCAGTACGCTGCTACCATGACCGTCGATCCACAGGGTAATATTTTCTTACCGAACGTTGGGCCAGTACGTGTCTCTGGTGTGCAAAATGGTAGCTTACAGAATGTGGTAAAAAGTGCCGTCAGCCGTATTTACCGCTCGAATGTAGGGGTTTATGCTTCATTAGAGCAGGCGCAACCCGTTAAGGTGTTCGTCACAGGTTTTGTTAAGCAGCCAGGCTATTACGGTGGTCTAGCAGCAGACTCGGTATTGTCTTATTTAGATAGAGCAGGCGGCGTTGACCCAACACGTGGTAGTTATATCGACATTCAAATTAAGCGTAACGGTCAAATGCTACAGCAAGTCAATTTATATGACTTTTTGCTAGCAGGTAAATTACAGGCATTTTCATTCCGTGATGGTGATGTCATCACTGTGGCACCACAGAAAAAGACATTTGTGGTAAGCGGTCAAGTTCAAAACGAATATACCTTTGAGTTTGATGTGAATGATCTGACTATTGGTGATGTGTTACAAGTGTCTAATCCGGCAGCCAATGCTACTAATATCAGTATCACTCGCAGTGCAGGACGTGCACAAACGGCAGAATACTACTCATTAAGTGAAGCCCAAAATGTTCCCGTCTATAACGGCGATCAAATGGTAGTAACGTCAGATCGTTACGCAGGTACCATCGCGGTGCAGGTAAAAGGTGCACATACTGGTAATGGCGCAATGGTTGTGCCATATGGCGCGCGTCTAAAAGATATCGTGCCACAATTACAGCCAAGTCCGCTGGCAAAATTAACGCATCTAACCATCTATCGTGAATCTGTTGCTGAGCAACAAAAACGCATGATTAACGAGTCACTCGATCGTCTAGAAGAATTGACACTTGCCACTCAGTCAACGACTCGTGAAGAAGCCGCATTGCGTCAAGATGATGCAGCATTGGTTAAGCAGTTCGTCGCTAAAGCTCGCAATGTTCAGACGGACGGTCAAATCGTTGTTGTGCCAAATTCGTGGCAGGATATTATTCTGCAACAAGGCGACATCATTGAGATACCAGCACAAACGTCAGTCATTACAGTCAATGGTCAAGTACGAGCACAAGGCGCACTTACCTTTAATCCAGACTACACCGTTGGCGATTATGTGGCTAATTCTGGTGGTTTCTCTGATAATGCTGATACAAAAGATATCTTAATTATTCATCAAAATGGAGCGAGCCAAGTGGTCAATACTGCGTATCGTATCCAGCAGGGTGACGAGATTATGGTATTACCGAAAGTTAAAACTAAGCGTGTGGAGATTGCTCGCGGTCTATCACAGATTGTTTATCAGTTAGCAATTGCTGCCAAGGTAGTTCTAGACCTATAACGGTTAACTATTCATGATGTAACGATGTCGGCTGAATAGATTTAACCAAAATTAACGAATAAAGGTATTAAAGATATGGCAAAAGAAGTAGCGAATGAAGTCAAGGTATCTACTATGTCTACCTCTGATCATGCGCTACTTTCGCCTTCGTCACAGTACCAATCACCAAAGCAACTGGCAGTGATTGGTAAAGGTATGTGCCGCAATAACTTGCTACTCTCGCAAGTGTTGCAAGCTGATATTCAGCGCTGGTATCCGTGGTCAGGTTTGCAGCAAAGTGTAGTAAATCGCAAGAAAAAACCACAACCTGAGGCATTTATTGGATGGGGGCACAAGAAAAGCTTCCAACGAGCTGATAAAGCTGCCACCCGTCAGGACGTAAATACCTTAAGTATTGAAGATGGATTTTTGCGTTCATTGGATTCAGGTATTAGTAGTCGCCATGGTTTGAGCGTGGTTGTCGATGATATTGGCATCTACTTTGATATGGCGCATCACTCGCGCCTTGAGCAGCTGATTGTTGAGCGTACCAAGAGTACTAGCAATGATCGCGCAGCAGGCGAGGCACGTGCTCGTCATCTGATGGCACGTATATGCGAAGAAAAACTGAGTAAATATAATTCTATAATCGATTGTCCGTCGTTGGATAAATTGATTAATGAAGAAAATATTAACGAAAAAGAAAGCGCTTCACAATTCCATGTCCTATTGATTGACCAAGTAGCAGGTGATGCCTCTGTTAAAGGCGCTGGTGCGAATAAACGTCAATTTAAGAAGATGCTAAAATTTGCATGCCACAACCATCCTAACGCCCATATTTGGATAAAGGCTCATCCTGCGTCAAAATCAGGCTATTTATCCAACTTAAAACTGCCTAAAAACGTTAGGTTATTGACAGAGTTTCTCAATCCTATTGAACTGCTCAAACAAGTAAGTGAGGTCTATACCGTCAGCTCACATATGGGCTTTGAAGCATTGATGCTAGGAAAAAAAGTGTATTGCTTTGGAGTTAGCTGGTACAGTGGCTGGGGGCTGACCGATGACACTAATGCACCTAGAAATCTACTTAAATCAGTTCAGAAGCGTCGTTTAGCATCAGCTAAGATAATCCTCAATAATAGAGATACGTCAAACTTAGCAGTGTTTCCTGCAACTTCACATAAAACGCTTGAAACGTCATTAGAAACATTATTTTATAGTGCTTATATTGATTACAGTCGTTATGTAGATCCAGTAACGAAACAAGCTTGTGATATCGATACAGCCATTGAGTGGTTGGTGACCAATCGGTGGTGGCAAGCGCGTCTTGAAGGCGATTTGACGATATATGAATTTAGTCGTTGGAAGCTGCCATTTGTCAAAGCCTTTATAGACCTACCGCGTACGACATTATTCGTTAAACCAAAACCGCGTCTAAAAAATCTTCTACATCCAGACCATTTCCGTGTCAATTTCAGCCAGCCTTTATTGGTATGGGGTTTGGCCAAACGTCAGCAAGTACAGAAGAAGCTACAGAGTAAACTTGCTGAACAAAGCTCGGACATGCCAGCTATTTATTGTATGGAAGATGGGTTTATCCGATCAAATGGTTTAGGTGCTACTTTACTCGCACCACTGTCTGTTGTCATAGACAAACAAGGTATTTATTACGATGCGACCCAGCCTTCAGACTTAGAAACATTGCTGCAAAATTGTCAGCCACTGAGTTCTGAACAGCGTCTTCGCGTAAAAAAACTGCAAGATAAACTGCTGAATCAGCGGGTAAGTAAATACAATGTTGGGGCTGGTATAGATGTTTCTAGCATCCAAAATAATTCGTGGATGCAGGATGCCAAAATATCTGGGAGACGACGCGTTCTTATTATCGGTCAGGTAGAGGACGATTTGTCAGTACAGTACTGCGGTTCCACAATAAAGACAAACAGTGGTTTGATCGAACGTGTACGACAAGATAACCCAGACGCTTATTTGATTTATAAGCCGCATCCTGATGTTGAGGCAGGACTGCGAGCAGGTAAAGTATCAGAAACTCATCTACAACAAGTTCAAGCGGTTGCCTACGATACTGCCATGCCTGATTGTTTAGAATGGGTGGATGAGGTTCATACGATCAGCTCACTGACTGGTTTTGAAGCGTTGCTGCGTGGATTGGACGTCACCTGCTATGGTTTACCATTTTATGCAGGTTGGGGGTTGACCACAGATATTGACGGGCAGTCGCTACCGAAATATACCTATCTAAAAAGGCGTCAACGAGATATACCTTTGACTCTTGAGCAGCTAATATATGGCGCGCTTATATGTTACCCGTTGTATCGTCTGCCTGATGGCTATGGATTAGCACAAGTAGAACAGGTGATCGATTATTTATACCCTCTCAAAGACTCGCATCTGCTTGCGAATAGTGAAGAATCGCAATCTGAAATGGCTAGTACTTCAAATAGTTCAGCTAAGACTGTGAACTCGTCTTTATCTACAAAGTTTAAACGTCACGCGACCACACGTTTTATGCAGCAACGTCACCAGTGGCAACAGAAATTGCGTAAAATGTCTCGTTAATTTATTAGAGTAGCACCGTATAATTGCATTGCGACAAATAGATGCTTTTTCGGTATAATCACTTTTACGCTATGTGTTTTCACACGGTTGCACGACCTTTCTCATTTTTATTTCTTATTTTCTCATTTAATGGTAGCCCTGTATTATGGCAGCTTCGATGTCTCACTTGCTTACTCATCGACATGTCTTGCTACTACAAGGGAAAATGGGTGGGTTTTTTAATCGCTTTTCGTCATTCTTGCAAACTCAAGATATTAAAGTAAGTAAAATCAATTTTAATGCAGGCGATGCCTTTTTTTATCATCACGACAATACCTACGAATATACCAATACATTAGCGCAATTTTCCTCTTGGTTGCAGGCGTTCATTAAAGAAAATGCCATTGATGCGATTGTATGCTTTGGCGATTGTCGACCGCATCATACTCAAGCAGCGTGTATCAGTGAGAAGCTAGGTATTTCATTTTTTGTCTTTGAAGAAGGGTACTTGCGTCCTGATTACATTACCTTACAAGAGCATGGGATTAATGGCTATTCACGTCTAAACACTGCTGAGATTAAAGCACTTAAGAAAGCCAATGATCAGCCTTTATACACACATAATCGATTTTATCGCTTAAGTATCGCGGCCATCGTCTATTACATCATTGCTTGGCTTTATAAAAGTCGTTATCCACATTATTCGCATTATCGTGGTATGACCGCTTGGCAAGAGGCCATCGCTTGGTTAAAAGCACCGTGGCGGAAGCTACGAGGATATTTGCCAGATAAACAATTGCAAAATAGACTGATCAAGCAAGAAAGTAACAATTACTTTTTGATTAGTTTGCAAGTACATAATGACTCACAGATTACCCATCATAGTGATTATCGTGATGTGGTACAGTTCATTGATGAGTCTATCGCAAGCTTTGCCAAATTTGCTAAGCAAAAACAGTTACTTGTGTTTAAGCATCATCCATTGGATCGTGGTCATAGAGACTATCGGGAGCTGGTAGCTAGCCTAGCTGAGCGCTATCAAGTGTCTCATCGTGTTTTCTATGGTTGCGATATGCACCTGCCAACTTTGATGAAATATAGTATTGGCATGGTGACTATTAACAGTACGACAGGCTTGCAGTCGGTTTATCATAAGAAACCTACTAAGGTTATGGGTCGTGCAATTTACGATATTCCTAAGCTAACAGATCAAAAGCCGCTTGATGATTTTTGGCAGCAGCCTAAGGGCCCAGATAATGAATTTTATTTGAGATTTCGTGAGTACTTGATAGAGCAAACTCAAATAAATGGTGCTTTTTATGGCAGATCGCCATGGATGTATAAGTATCTGTACCAAAATGGCAGTGAAACGACAGACGTAGATATGTCTAAAACCAATTTACCCTAGTCATTTATTCGCTTTTGTTTCTAAGAAGTCATAGTAATTATAATAGTATCTATATAAAGAAACGAAGTTCAACAAGTGTAACGATTGTTGCGTTATCCTTTTTTAGCTTGTCATTTCATCTGTAAGTCACATCTCTTCTAACAAAATCGCCTTACTTTGCAGTGGAAAACTGCTAGAATACTCTTTTATGTCTGCGTATAAGAGTTAATGTGCTTGGCTATGGATTTTAGACGGTAGTATTAGCCGAATTGACTTGTTATAACGGTTGACCTTCAAAGAAGTACAAGCATCTTATCAATTGCATCTGACAATATTTATTTTTTAGTTTTATTATTCTATCACCCTTAATTTAGTAGGCGCTTTGTGACTGCATTAGCCAATATTCGTAACTTTTCAATCATTGCCCACATTGATCATGGTAAGTCGACCCTTGCCGATCGTTTTATTCAGATGTGCGGTGCCTTGCAAGATCGCGAGATGCAGGCGCAGGTACTCGACTCAATGGATATTGAGCGTGAGCGCGGTATCACTATCAAAGCACAGTCAGTAACACTGTTTTATGATCATCCAAATGGTGAGCGCTATCAGCTTAACTTTATTGATACCCCGGGTCACGTCGACTTTTCATATGAAGTGTCGCGTTCATTAGCAGCTTGTGAAGGTGCGCTATTGGTGGTTGATGCCGCTCAAGGCGTAGAAGCGCAGTCAGTAGCCAATTGCTACACAGCCGTTGATCAAGGCTTAGAAGTCATGGCGGTGTTAAATAAGATTGATTTGCCACAAGTTGAGCCTGAACGCGTCATTCAAGAAATTGAAGATATTATCGGTATCGATGCCGTTGATGCACCGCGAGTATCAGCCAAATCTGGTCTTGGTGTTGATAAGCTGCTAGAAGCGTTGGTCGAATTTATCCCGGCACCAACTGGTGACCGTGAAGCACCACTGCAAGCACTAATTATTGACTCTTGGTTCGATAATTATTTGGGCGTGGTCTCATTGGTACGGGTGCGTGAAGGTACTATACGTAAAGGTGACAAATTATATATCAAGTCGACTCAAGAGGCACATCTGGTTGGCTCGATTGGTGTCTTTACCCCTAAGCCTGTAGATACGGGTGTTTTAGAAGCAGGGGAAGTCGGCTTTGTTATTGCGGGTATTAAGGATATTGCCGGAGCACCAGTAGGCGACACTATCACTCATGCTAAGACCCCTGATGTGGATCGTATCCCAGGCTTTAAACAAGTCACGCCACAAGTCTATTCTGGTATGTTCCCAGTAGATTCGAGTGATTTTGAAAAATTCCGTGAAGCTTTGCAAAAACTGCAAATTAACGATGCTTCGCTGTTTTTTGAGCCAGATACGTCGGATGCGCTTGGCTTTGGTTTCCGCTGTGGCTTCTTGGGTATGCTGCACATGGAGATTATCCAAGAGCGTCTAGAGCGTGAATATGATCTGGATTTGATTACTACAGCGCCGTCAGTTATCTATGAAATTGAGAAAAAGAACGGTGATGTAATCTATGTAGATAACCCCTCACATCTACCTGAGCCAAACAATATTGAAGAGTTCCGTGAGCCAATTGCCCGCTGTCAGATTTTAGTACCGCAAGAATTCTTAGGCAATGTAATGACGCTATGTATTGAGCGTCGTGGCGTTCAGGTTGATATGCGTTTTATGGGTCGACAAGTACAGCTTATATTTGATATCCCAATGGGCGAAGTGGTCATGGATTTCTTTGATCGCCTAAAGTCAGTCTCACGTGGTTTTGCATCGCTAGACTATAATTTTGAACGTTATCAAGCCGATAAGTTGGTGAGAGTTGATGTACTAATCAATGGCGATAAAGTTGATGCCTTAGCGATGATCGTGCACGAAACCCAATCACGTTATCGTGGTAATGCTCTAGTTACTAAGATGAAAGAGTTGATTCCACGTCAAATGTTTGATGTCGCCATTCAAGCGGCTATCGGTAGCCAAATCATTGGTCGTAGTACGGTAAAAGCCATGCGTAAAGACGTATTAGCAAAATGCTATGGTGGCGATGTGTCACGTAAGAAAAAGCTACTGTCTAAGCAAAAAGCTGGTAAAAAACGTATGAAGCAAGTAGGTAATGTGGAAATTCCACAAGAAGCCTTCTTAGCTGTGTTGCAAGTTGATAGCTAATCGCTAAACGTAACCTAAGATAGTCATTGTAGATAACAGTCAAATGTAGTGAGTCTTATCGTAAAGGTGTTAGATAAGCCGCTCGTTAATAGGCAATTTGGTATGGATTTTGATTTTAATTTAATTTTAGTGCCGTTAACTATAGTCCTAGGAATTGTTTGGCTGTTAGATAAGCTAGCGCTCAAACAGCGCAAAACTCGTGGTCGAGGTCAGGAAGGCTTACTGGTCCGCTGGGCTTATGACTTTTTTCCTGTGTTAGCAGTGGTATTGATAGTACGCTCATTTTTAATTGAGCCATTTAATATCCCATCATCGTCTATGGTGCCGACGCTATATACGGGTGACTTTATTGCTGTCAATAAGTATGCATATGGCGTGCGCCTGCCGTTAACCTATAATAAGGTGCTGGATACTGGTGAACCTGAGCATGGTGATGTGGCAGTGTTTCGCTATCCTGAGAACCCGAGCATTTATTATATTAAACGCGTTATCGGTTTGCCTGGTGACACCGTAAGCTATAGCCAAGGCACGTTATCTATCAATGATGTACCTGTTGAGACTAAGTCTGTAGATTTCGCGGCAAATGCTGAACTGACCTCACAGCTATACTTACCAGGTCAGGTTGGTCCAGGGCAAGTACTGACTGAGGAGAGTGCTTCTGCAATGGGTCAGCAAGAAGAAGATGTGGCACAATATTTTGAAGAAGTACAAGGTGACAACAAGCATCTCGTGCGCTATTTAGACGGTATGAACAGTTCACAATACGCGCCATTTTTGCAGCAACAATCACCAGAAGTGGTGGAGTCAGAAGGTACTGAGTGGCGTATTGATGTGCCAGAAGATCAGTATTTTGTGATGGGTGATAACCGCGATCGCAGCGCAGACGGTAGATTTTGGGGCTTCGTTCCTGATGAAAACCTAGCAGGTAAGGCTGTTTATATCTGGATGCATAAACCACCTGGTCTTAATCTACCGACCTTTGAACGTAATGGTACTATCAATTAAGATTATGAGATTGTCTAGAGATTGATTGGTTGATAATAGTTTTATGCTAATATCGTTGCTAAATAATTAATAGCTATTTATTATTTATACACTTATTCGAAATAGTCGTTTATCTTTAGAAGGATATCATAATGCAGCAATTATCTGGTTTGGCTATGCAGCGCGGCGCCAGTGTGACAAATGTTGTTCTTATTATTATACTTTTGGGTATTGCGACTAAGTTGACAGTAGCCATCGTACCGGCTCAGATTGGTGACTATCAATTGACCAAAGTATTAAGTGCACAGTTAAAAGAAGCCAATAATAATAAAGAGACAGCCAAACAATTTGTTGAACGTGTCAACAAACAGTTATCTATCAATGCTGACTATGATACCAAGGCAGAAGAAGTATTTACCTTTACTGATAAAAAAACAGGTCAATTGGCTATCTATAAAGAATATGCAGTAACTAATAACTTTTTTAGCAATGTCGATATCGTGAATCGTTTCGAAGGTAACATCGAGATGACGATAGCAGAGTAAGTCGCAATAGTACGACATAGCACCTTCATTATATTCATAAAATATATCAAATAATATTATTAAACTAAATCTGTCAAGCAGAAGGGATAACCACAAACCACGCATGAAACCAACTTCGCACCATTCCCAAGCGGTTCCTACTTCCCAAAAAAATAGTACGTCTGTTGACACGCTTGTTGTTAGCTCAGAATTTATTCAGCGGTTAGCAGTATTAACGCGTAAGTTAGGCTACGAGTTCAATGACTTGAGCCTTCCTAAACTTGCATTAACGCATCGCTCATTTGATAGCAAAAAAAACTATGAGCGCCTAGAGTTTTTAGGTGATGCACTGTTAGGGATGATTGTGGGTGAAGCTTTATATCATCGTTATCCTAGTCAAAATGAAGGGCGCTTAACGCGTATGCGTGCGACATTGGTGCGCCAAGAGTCGTTGGTAATTATCGCTCAAAACTTAGAGCTGTCTAACCATCTTATATTAGGAGTAGGTGAGCGCAAAGGTGGCGGTCGCAATCGTGCTTCCATACTGGCCGATGCCGTAGAATCTCTGATCGGTGCTATTTATTTAGACAGTCAAGATATGGATATTACTCGCAAATGTGTTCTCTCTTGGTATGGTGATCTGATTGATAATGTTAATGACCAAAAAGCATTGAAGGACGCCAAGAGTCGGCTGCAAGAATGGCTACAATCTAAACAGTTTGACTTACCTAATTACGAGCTCATGGAAACGCGTGGTAATGCACCGCATCAAATTTTCGTTGTACGTTGTCATGTCAATATCAATAACTGCCCTGATATTACTGAATCTGGTGAGAGCCGCCGTATCGCTGAACAAAAAGCAGCAGAGCTTATGATTAACCAATTACATAAATTGCCAGGATCTGCCAAAAAACGTGTATAGCCGATGTCTATTTAATGCATTTTTAGATGCAGAGTATTAGCTTAGATTGGTTGTAACTTGGCAAACATACATTAAAACTACCTCACATATTATTTATTTTAAAACTTTAAATGTTTCTAGCTCGTTTTTAATGGTGACTAAATAAATTTAGCATCAACGACTGTTCGGCTAGACACAAACCCTATAGGATTAACTTATGAGCAATCATACTGATTTGCCATCAAACAATGAAGACAGCACCCAAAGTTTGGGTGAAAACACAGATATCGATTTAAGCCAAAACAATATCGAAGTTACCGAAGAGACTGATAGTATTGATGCAGAAGATATTGCATTAGACAATGATATGGCTATTGAAGAATTTTTTGCGCCAAGTGGCAATACTCGGATGGCTGATGATTTTAGAGCAGGTTATGTGGCCATTGTTGGACGACCAAATGTGGGCAAGTCAACTTTGATGAATCACTTATTAGGTCAAAAGCTGTCTATTACTTCACGCAAACCACAAACCACCCGTCATCGTATTCATGGCATTTTGTCAAACCATGAAATGCAAGCGGTGTTTGTTGATACACCAGGTATTCACCGTAACGAAGTACGTGCTATTAACGAACGTATGAATAAAGCGGCGGTATCGGCGTTAGTAGATGTAGATTTAGTACTGTTTGTTGTTGATTCAGATCAATGGCGTGACGATGATTTATTGACCTTGCAAAAGCTCGGTGAGACCAATCTAACAGTCGTATTGGTTATCAATAAGTCAGATACTCTAAAAGATAAAGGCAGCGTGCTACCACTTATCGAAACTTTCAACGATAGTTTCGATTTTGCTGATATCGTTCCTGTATCTGCACTAAAAAATCAAAACTTAGATCGTTTGCAAGAAGTGATTGCCTCACATTTACCAGTGGCTGCTCCTATTTATGATACAGAGCAAATCACTGATCGCTCTGAGCGATTTTTAGCCAGTGAAATTATTCGCGAAAAAATCATGCGTAGTGCAGGCGATGAAGTACCATATGATTTAACCGTACAGATTGATGAGTTTAAAGACGAACCTGCACATACTGATCCAAAAACAGGGCGTCCACGCAAAGCTTGTACTTTCATCGATGCGACTATCTATGTTGAACGTGGTGGTCAAAAAGCCATCGTTATCGGTGACAAAGGTCAGCGTATCAAACAAGTTGGTATGGATGCTCGTAAAGATATGGAGCAGTTGTTCGGTAAAAAAATCATGTTAACTTTGTGGGTCAAAGTGAAACGTGGTTGGTCTGATGACGAACGTGCGTTGACCAGTTTGGGCTATTGATAGCGGTTAAAAACAAACGCTTCAAAAGCACTGCCTGCCTTTTAGCTATTTAGGTAATAAAAAATGCGTAATGAAGCGCTCGTCGGGTATTTATTGCATCAGCGTCCTTATCAAGAAAAGCGCGCTTTGTATTATCTTTTTTCTCAACAACACGGTGTGATACATGGTGTTGGGAAAAAAGGCGCGCCACTATTTATGCCGTTACAGCTTTTTGCTACTGGCAAACGCGACCTAAAAACTTTCAGTCAAATTAATATTGCCTCGCAAGATACGACTCAAGCTGACAGTGTTCAAAAAGACGGTGTTAAAAAAGATAGTAAACCTGCTGTCTTAGAAGCCGTACCTTACGCCAATATCAGCGGTCAACATCAGTATGCCGCACTATATATAAACGAGATTCTGTGGCGGTTGTTACCTACTGAAGACCCAATGCCTGTATTATGGCAGCATTATCAAATCAGTCTACAACAACTCAAACAACCTCTAAGTAATAACGAGCTTCGTCTCTGTCTACGTCAGTTTGAGCAGTATCTATTTACCGAATTAGGATTCACTTTAACGTTAACGCATGACAATGTTGAAAACCCCATCGAGTCTGATTGTACTTACCGCTTTTTACCGGATGTGGGTTTGCTCCCTGTATTGGTACATAATGAAGAATCTGAGCATTTAGCCAGTGAGTCTGGACAGACCGTCTTTAAGGGTGCAGATATCATAGAAATGGCACGCTTAGGTATTACTGAGCAAACGCTGAGCCATTGGTCCAAACTACATCGACATCTTATTGATCATTTGCTTGATTATCAGCCGCTACAAAGCCGTCTGTTATGGCAGCAGCAGCAGCGTTATCAATAACTGCATTCTCAAATATCATCGTAGTATCAACTATATAAGTTAGGCTTAATTGTCCAAAGGATTTTTATGAGTATCTCTGTATCTACCTCATCTGAAAACAATTCAAAAAAACCTTTGTTAGGCGTGAATATTGATCACGTGGCAACATTGCGTCAAGCGCGCGGTGTGAGTTATCCAAGTCCTTTGGCTGCTGCATTATTGTGCGAAAAGGCAGGGGCAGACGGTATCACTATACATTTACGCGAAGATCGTCGTCATATACAAGATGCAGATGTTTATGAAATGGCAGGTCAGTTGTCGACGAGAATGAATCTAGAGATGGCCGCAACTGATGAGATGCTTGCAATAGCCTGCGAAGTTAAACCTTTTTGGGTATGTCTAGTACCTGAAAAGCGTGCAGAGTTAACGACAGAAGGTGGTCTTGATGTTGCAGGGCAAGTCACGTCTCTAAAAGAGTATGTTCATAAACTACAAGCCTCTAATATTAAAGTTTCTTTGTTTATTGATCCTGATGACAAGCAGATTGCAGCCGCGATAGAGTGTGGTGCAGACGCGGTAGAGTTGCATACGGGTGCTTATGCCGAAGCAGGATTAGCAAATGATACTGACGTACAGTTGGCTGAACTTAAAAGAATCGAACATGCAGTAGCTACAGCACAGAGCCTAGACGATAAATTGCTTATTAACGCGGGTCATGGTCTAACGTGTGACAATGTGAATGCCATTGCAAAGATTGATGGTATATATGAATTAAATATCGGTCATGCACTTATTGCAGATGCCGTATTTGTAGGACTAGAAAGCGCTGTAACAATGATGAAAGAGGCCATGTATAAATAGGTTTACATATATGGTATTTATTAACCGCTACATTTCGTAGGGTGGTCTGCATTAAGTTTGTGTTTGACGATGCCAGATTGGTTAAAAGAGATTTGGTACATTGACTTGTTATAAGAAGAGGTAGGGCAGTATTTTATATGGCCGAAGTGTCCTCGCGGTCTGCCACTATCACCCCAAAATTTAGTATAGTGACGCCTACCGCCAACTCGTAACTTCACTGTACTATATCTTAGGTTTAAGGATTGCTGTGTTAATAAGGTATCTACTTGAGAATCAAAATGCTTATTGTTATTTTTATCTACGAATAGCAGAAGCGTTTTATCGCTGTTCCTATGACATTGCTGTGCATCATTCGATAAACAAACCAAGACATCCTGTCGACTTATATAACTTTCGGCCTTTGCTAAGGATAAAGTGTTCTCTAACTGATGCTTGACCCGTTGGGCTTCCATTCGTGCTAAGTGCGTTAAGATACTTGGCGCTGCAATAGCTGCGATAATTCCTAATACCATTGTCGTCACAGTTAGCTCAACGAGAGTAAAGCCGTTTGATTGCTTAGCACTGAGAATATTATTGTTCTGAAGGGATAGTTTCCTATAACTGACTAACTTCAGTAGTTTATTGAATAACCTAGATACAATAGCTACAAGCTTATCAATTCCATACCTGCCTTTTCTGCAAATAGGCAAACAAAAGGTAAAAATGACTATTCTCTTATAATGGGCCAGTACCTTACTAAATAAGTTCATAATGCGCTACATCCTATAGCTATTTGTCATTCAAGTAGAAAACAACGTCTCACACATCCTTGTATTGACTATCTTTTAAGCAGACCAATTGTCCAAATTCTTTAAACTTTCTCTTATTCTACTGTATATAAAACACATACAACACCTAATTACTTGATTTCCAGAAGAATATTGGTTTTTTACAATATATATGTAATATATAGCGACTGTCAAAAAATGTTTCAATTAGTGAAAGAACGACATTAGCAATAGAGAAAAAATTCTAATTGTAATAAAATGCTTCAAGAAAATAGCTATCAATAGACTATTCATCTATCGCAAACTTATGTGTAAAAGATAAGAAGCGTAAGGTGTGTTAGTTCTGGGTAACTTAGACTATTTATTGTGTTTTAGTTACAACATTATCGTGTAATAATGTGTAGCTCGTTAACGAAAAAAGTTGTAAACTGAATTAATAATCGCTAAGCTACTCCTTAATTGGTTTTGCTTTGTAACTTAAAATGCGTAAGAGATGTCTATCTTAGTACGTCTTGAGAATCGGTTTTGCTTAATGCATCACTAAAATTATCCTTTGGAGGAAGTCCATGAAATTGAATAAAATAGCTCTAGCCCTTGTTGCTGTAGCGGCTGCACCGATGGCAGCTAATGCTGGCGTTACTATCAGCCCATTGTTACTTGGTTATCACATGACTGAAGAATTCAGTGATACCTCTGACAAACAGCGTGAAGTTCTTACTACTGGTAAGAACCTGCAAAACAATACAGATCGTGCCGGTAACGACAACGGTGGCGTAGCCAAAGAAAGTAGTTTATACACTGGTGCAGCACTAGGTATCGAACTTACTCCTTCTACTCAGTTCCAAGTAGAATATGGCGTATCTGATGCAAACGGTGAAGCTTCTGAAGATTCAGCGAAGTCTGGCGCTAACCGTTTTGATATCGAACAAGAAATGATTTCTGGTAACTTCTTGATCGGTACTGAAGAATTCACTGGTTATACTGATAGCGCACTTAAGCCATACGTACTAATAGGTGCTGGTCAGTCTAAAATCAAAGTAGAGAACCAAGAACAGTATACTAATTCTAACGGTGAAGTAGTTGCTGCTGGTACTGAAGTATCAAACTCTAAAGACACTATCGGTAACCTAGGTCTAGGTGCTATGTATCGCATCAATGACGCGCTAAGCCTACGTGGTGAAGCTCGTGCGATTCATAACTTTGACAACAACTGGTGGGAAGGCATGGCTTTGGCCGGTCTAGAAGTAGTACTAGGTGGCCATTTAGCACCTACAGTAGCAGTACCACCTATGCAAGAGCCAGTAGTTGACAACACTCCAGTAGTTGTTGTTGAAGCTGATCTTGACTCTGACGGTGATGGCGTACCTGATAGCATCGATGCATGCCCAGGCACTCCAATGAACGTTGTAGTTGATGAGCGCGGTTGCCCAGTACCAGTAGACATTACTGACGAACTGAAAATGGAACTACGTGTATTCTTTGATAACGACAAGTCAGCTATCAAAAACCAGTACAAGCCAGAAATCGCTAAAGTAGCAGAGAAGATGCGTGAGTATCCTAACTCTACCGCTCGTGTAGAAGGTCATGCTTCTAAGACTGGTCCTTCAGCACGTTATAACCAACGTCTATCTGAAGCTCGTGCCGTTGCTGTTAAATCTATGCTAACTAACGAATTCGGTATCGCTCCAAACCGTCTATCAACTGTAGGCTATGGTTACAACAACCCAATCGCTTCAAACGACACTGAAGAAGGTCGTGCTATGAACCGTCGTGTTTATGCCATCATCACTGGTGACAAAACAATGACTGTTGAACAAACTAAAGATATGGTTGTTCAATAAGTATTAGCAAAATAACCGTATAGTTAAATATACAGTTACAAAAAAAGCCACCCAATGGGTGGCTTTTTTTTATTTATGTATTGAGAAAAGTGAGTTATTACATAAATTTATGAATCAATAATGTTATACTACCCACCCAAACATTCTGTAAATTAACAGTATGTACATTAGCATAGCAATCTGTATGATGAATTCGTCAGTATAGATATTTGATTGTATTGAACTTTTTTATTTGATAGCATTCTTTTCTGCGTCATCTTAGATTCAATATCTATCTGATTGATGATGAAAGTTTATTCAGCAGCGCTTACTGCTACTGCATTTTTTTAAGACGAAACGAGCATTTTATATGGCGAACGATATCAAACACCTGCGTAACATTGCAATTATTGCCCACGTTGACCACGGTAAGACAACTTTGGTTGATAAGTTATTACATCAGTCTGGTACTTTTGGCGACCGTGCAAACATTGCTGAGCGTGCAATGGACTCAGGTGATATTGAGCAAGAACGTGGTATTACCATTTTGGCTAAAAACACAGCTATCCGCTGGACAGATAAAACTTCAGAAACTGAATACCGTATCAACATTGTTGACACCCCAGGTCACGCCGATTTCGGTGGTGAAGTTGAGCGTGTAATGTCTATGGTTGATTGCGTACTTTTGGTTGTTGACGCTGTTGATGGCCCAATGCCTCAGACTCGTTTTGTGACGCAAAAAGCATTCGAACAAGGTCTAAAGCCGATCGTTGTTATTAACAAAATCGATCGTCCTGGCTCACGTCCTGACTGGGTAATGGATCAAATCTTTGATTTGTTTGACAACCTAGGTGCAAACGATGAGCAGCTTGATTTCCCAGTTGTTTATGCTTCGGCATTGAATGGTATCGCAGGTCTAGAAGCAGATGATTTAGCTGATGACATGACGCCATTGTTCAAAACTATCGTTGACGTTGTTCAGCCTCCACAGGTTGATGCTGACGCTCCATTCCGTATGCAAATTTCAAGCCTTGACTACAACAGCTTTGTTGGTGTTATCGGTATTGGCCGTATTCAGCGTGGTAAAGTTAAACTTAACACGCCAGTGACTGTCATTGATAAGCATGGCAAAACGCGTAACGGCCGTATCCTAAAAATCATGGGTTACCATGGTCTTGATCGTATTGACGTTGAAGATGCACAAGCAGGTGATATCGTTTGTATCACAGGTATCGATGCGCTAAACATCTCTGATACTATTTGTGATCCTAACAACGTTGAAGCACTACCAGCACTAACGGTAGATCAACCTACAGTATCTATGAACTTCCAAGTAAACAATTCACCATTTGCTGGTCGTGAAGGTAAGTTTGTGACTTCACGTAACATTCGTGAGCGTCTTGAGCGTGAGTTGATTCATAACGTAGCATTGCGTGTAGAAGACACTGAGTCTCCGGATAAATTCAAAGTATCAGGCCGTGGTGAGCTTCATTTATCAGTACTTATCGAAAACATGCGCCGTGAAGGTTTTGAGCTAGGTGTTTCTGGTCCAGAAGTTATCGTTAAAGAAGTTGATGGTAAGCTACAAGAGCCGTATGAAAACGTTGTCTTCGATATCGAAGAAGAGCATCAAGGTTCTATCATGGAGCAAGTTGGTCTACGCAAAGGCGAGATGACTAACATGGAGCTGGACGGTAAAGGCCGTATGCGTATCGAGGCGACCATACCAGCGCGTGGCTTGATCGGTTTCCGTTCTGAGTTCCTAACCCTGACTTCAGGTAGTGGTATCATGACGTCGAGCTTCTCACATTACGGTCCACAGAAGATCGGTGATGTTGGTGGTCGTTCTAACGGCGTATTGGTTTCTATGGCAAATGGTACTTGCCTAGGTTTTGCTCTGTTTAACCTACAGAAACGTGGTAAATTGTTTGCTGAGCCACAGCTTGAAGTTTATGAAGGTATGATTGTTGGTCTTAACTCTCGTAACGATGATATGACTGTTAACCCGACGACTGCTAAACAGTTAACTAACGTACGTGCTAGTGGTACTGACGAAGCATTGACATTGACGCCAGCAGTGAAATTCACTCTTGAGCAAGCGCTTGAATTTATTCAAGATGATGAGCTAGTCGAAGTAACGCCAAAAGCGGTACGTATTCGTAAGCGCTACTTGACTGAAAGTGAGCGTAAGCGTCATGGCCGTGGTAAGAAAGGTGCTTAATATAAATAAGTGAGTTACTGAGTAATTCATTATATTAATGTTTGACGCAAACACTTAGTGTCAGTAGTTTTGCTGGCACTAAGTGATTCAAAAATGAGCAGTATAAGGTGAGCTATTAGTGGTTCACTTTATACTGCTTTTTTTGTGTTGTAATCTTGGAAAAATAGGGACAGAATGAATAGTGGCATTAATGTATTCAATTATTAACATGAAAGCTAAATGTGACACTAATTATATAAATATCTATTGGTTTATAGATAAATTTTGAGGAAAAAACAATGAGTATGGTTTCAGAGTTTAAAGAGTTTGCTGTTAAGGGTAATGTGATGGATTTGGCAGTCGGTGTCATCATTGGCGGGGCTTTTGCTACCATCACAAAATCTCTGGTAGATGATATTATTATGCCGATTGTCGCTTTTATCTTTGGCGGCGAGATTAATTTTGAGAATATGTTCTTAGTTTTAGGCGATGCACCTGATGGTATTGCGATGACCTATGACGCGCTTAAAGAAGCAGGTGTTCCTGTATTGGCTTACGGTAGTTTTATTACCGTACTTATTAACTTCCTAATCTTAGCTTTCATCATCTTTATGATGGTTAGAGGTGTCAATAAAATGCGCCGTGCTGAAGAAGTAGAGGAAGTTATAGAAGAAGCAATAGAAGAGCCATCAGAAGAAGTGAAGTTGCTGCGTGAAATCAGTGCCAAATTAAGTAATACCAGTATTACGAAATAAATTATCAAATCGTTGACAATAAAAAAGGCTAACTCTCGTTAGCCTTTTTGCTATGAAATAGTCACAGTCATTCTTGTAAACTATTTGATGTGCCTACTAAAAGCAAATGGTTACGGAGTGACCACTACATAGTCATTGGTATTGATCAAAATTTCTGATGGTTGATCGACAACGATACGTACTACGTTATTATCAACGACTTGAGATTTGTAATAGTTGTCTTCTGCAACTGTACAGCCTAAACAACGTCCCATAGCATCCCAAGGTTCAACAAATAGCTTCTGCTGTGCTTGGTCTGCATTACCACCAATAAGTGAGAAAGGTAGGCTTACGATATAAGCTGCCGTACCAGCTACCGCATTCACGAGTTGCAGTGGTTTACCAACAATCGTATCAACTACCATCGTCTCGTATGAAGGCCCAAAATCAGTTTCATCAATTTCTATAGCTGCAAAAGTAGGCTTGATAGTTGCAGCTACCAATCCTAGAGTTGCCAATACAGTAAAAATTCTCTGCTTAACTGTGCGTTGAGTTTTTGCTTTAACAGTCATAACGATATCCTGAAACTCATAGTAGTATGATTAATGGCTGCTGCTATCTTCACACAGGAATCTTGCGGCAACAATAGTTAATCTAAATATTACAGAAAAATAAATGATACGCACTATTTATGTAAGCGCTAGCACTATTAAAGCAAGATGTGCGCTAATAAGCAACAAAAATGAGAACAATCTAGTTATAGCTTTGGCAATATTTAATTCTTTTAGAGTAAATACTCTGTTCAAATATTGTCTTCATTTAATCTAAACGCAGCACAAGTAAGCGGATATCAGTTATTAGCTATTTTAACGGCTGACAATTTGGACAATAAACACTGGCTCTACCAGTAAGCTTGATGTTTTCTAGTGTCATACTGCAATGTAGACAGCTTTCTCCTTGTCTGCCATACACATTTAGAGTTTGTTGAAAGTAACCAGTCTGACCGCTTGCTACTGTGAAATCTCGTAGTGTCGAACCGCCCAGTTTTATCGCTTTCTTTAAAATTTCTTTAATATGATTCACTAAAATGACAATCTGTTCGTGCGAAATTTGATTGGCTGGTGTAGCAGGGTGGATGCCGGACAAGTACAGACTTTCAGTCGCATAGATATTGCCAACACCGACCACGACTTCTTGTTCCATGATGACAGATTTAATCGCTCGGGAGATGGGTTTTAGTCGCTTATTCGTTTTAGTACTATCTGACAATGCCCCATTGCCATCTTGGCTAGATAAATCTATACGTTGGATTAAACTGTACAAATAGTCTGCGGTAAAATCTTTTGAAAGCGGCTCAGGACCTAGATGGTCTAGTAGTTTATTGCCGTAATCTTTATGCCATAGTACTGAACCAAAGCGTCTTGGATCATAATAGTGTAGCTGAGACTTTTTATTAGCAGTATCATTAAAAACGACGACCAGATGGTCATGTTTACGCTTATCAGTACCATAGCTGTGCTGTTGTAAGCTACCTGACATTCCTAAGTGAATAAGAAGCTGACGTGGTTCAACTTTGCTGGCTGACATGGGAGCGTTATTCTGTGCAGCTACTGGCAGAAAATTAAGAATCAGATACTTTGCTCGGCGCTCAACACTCTCTAATGTATAATTAACCAGCTCGTCCAAGTTGTCTGGCATCATCCATCGCAGCTTTGGTTGAAATACTTTAACATCAACGACCTGTTGCCCCATCAATGGAGCAAGACTGGCTTTAGTGGTTTCTACTTCAGGTAATTCAGGCATAGTATTTTTTGACAACTCTATTGTGGAATAAACAACGACTGGCTTAAGGTTTTATTTACACGACTGCACGGCGTGCGTGCAAAATACCATGTTGCTGCTCTAATTTTGCGAGCAACTTAGATAGATGTGCTAAGCCTGAGACTTCAATATGGAACTTTAAAAAAGCAATATTGTCGTCATTACTTAACGTTTGAACTTGGCGAATATTGACGTTTTCTTTATCAATTATCTGTGTCAAATCACGTAGCAAACCGCGTCTGTCATATGCTTCGACATGAATATCAACAGGCTGATAACGACCAATCTGTACTTGCCAAGCGGCTTCTATCTTGCGCTCAGGATCACGCTCGACCAGACGTAAGTACTCTGGGCAGCCTCGATTATGCACGCTAACGCCACGCGATAAAGTGATGTAGCCAGCTATCGGTTCGCCATGCACAGGATGACAACAACCTGCCAAATTGATTTCGATATTATCCAAACCATCGATATGGATTTTATACGCATCGAGCTTACCTGTATCTCTGTTATCTACATGAGGTACAAAGCTCTCTGGTGGTATCTCAGGTTCAAGGTGTAGCTGACGAGAGATATGACTGGTTAACTGATTAAGGCCAATATCACCTGTCACCAGCCCTACAATAATATCGTCGGTCGTATTGACATGAAAATGCTGAATATAGTCGTTCAGATCAATACTATTAGGATGAACAGATAGGCGCTCAAGCTCTTTGCTAAGCATTTGGCGACCTATTTCAATATTCTTATCACGGTCTTGCTTGTTAAACCACTGGCGCAGTTTTGAACGGGCCCGATTGGTATGAATATAACCTAGCGATGCTACCAACCAATCGCGATTGGGCTCACGCGATGCCTTGGTGATAATCTCAACTTGCTCGCCTGTTTTCAACTGATAGGTCAGTGGCACATAGCGCTGATTGACGCGGGCTGCCTGCGCGCGGTTGCCAACTTGAGTATGCACATAGTAGGCAAAATCAAGAACGGTCGCGCCTTTTGGTAGTTCGGTAATATCACCATCCCGACTAAAGATATAAATACGTTCTAGCTCATCAAAATCAACGAGTTGCTCTTCTTCATCAAACTCGATATCGCCTATCTCTTCGCCCGCTACCACAGCTGAGCGTGGTTGATTACGTGTCTCATTGTTGATAGATAATAATTGGCGTAGTGAGCTGATTCTTTGATTCAGATAATTGTCTTTCTTATTCTTTAGACCTTCTTTGTAGTTAACGTGCGCACACATGCCAAGCTCGGCCTCAAAGTGCATCTCATGAGTACGAATTTGGACTTCAAGTGATTTATTTTCTGCAATTACAGCCGTATGTAGCGAGCGATAGCCATTGGACTTAGGGTTAGTAATATAGTCATCAAACTGCTCAGGAATATAACGCCATAAGCCATGTACTAGGCCTAAAACGTGATAACAGTCAGAAGGGCTATTGACCAACACACGTAAGGCGCGAATGTCATAAAGCTGATCGAACGATAAGCCTTTGAGCTTCATTTTTCGATAAATAGAGTAGATATGTTTGACGCGCCCAGATACTTCGCCTTCGATACTGGCATCTGCTAATGATTCATTTAGCTTGTCTTGTACGCGCTGAATATAGGACTCACGTTCGCTACGTTTTTCTGACAGCAGCTTAGCAATTTCTTTATAGCGGTCAGGCGCAAGATAACGGAAAGCTAAATCTTCGAGCTCCCATTTTAGCTGTGCAATACCTAAACGATGGGCTAATGGCGCATAAATAGTCATGACTTCACGTGCGACACGCGTTTGACGCTCTGGCCTAGAAAAAGTCAATTCACGCATGGCGAACGTACGTTCAGCCAGTTTTATAAGTACCACGCGCACGTCGTTGGTGACAGAGATGAGCATGCTATAAATATTTGATAGCTGATCACGCTGATTATTGACGAAATGATCTTCTAAGCGCTTGTTACTCTCAATAATCTCCGACAGCTTACCCATTGCAAGGGTGTCTTTAACAAGCGTAAAAATATCTGGACCAAAGTTTTTTTCAACTTCAGCGAGACTAATGATTGATTTGCGCGCACTGCGATACAGCATGGCCGCGACCAATGCGTCTTCATCTTGATAAAGATAGGTCAAGATATCAGTCATACCAATACCGGTCACATAAGCACCTGAACGCTCAGATTCACTGGTATTCATATGACTGCGAATAAATTCGCAAGCTGCACTTAGGTTGGGTACTGACTCTTGTCCAATACGCTTGGCCACATTATCTAACCAAGTCGGTACGTCGATATTGGCCTGGTCTAAGCCGACCGCCTCAAGCTCTTTGTTTGATAGCGCATTGGTATCATCCAAATACTCGTCTTCAGTATGAGGGTCATGCAAATGATAAGTGTGTGCAGCTGAGCGATCAAAAGTAGTATGTAGCTTGTGGGTTGCCAACTGGTATTTGATGTCGAGGGGAATTTGGGCATAGCTATTGGCTGACTGGTGAGAGCGTTGGCTCGCCACCAGTTGTGCCGCAAGTGTTGCACTATCGGCCTGAGTGGTCTGTCCATCCACCAGCGGTAATCCTTCACGAATTTTTACCATAGCCGACTCCTCTTAGCTATTTTGAATTGATTATAACCTCATCTACTATGCACACACTCTGAATTAACGATCCATAAAGTGTCAGCTATAAACCAATACAACTGCTAAAAATTTTATTTTTAGCAGCTATAAAATGCGCGTAAAATATATAAAGCTATGAGTGCAAATGCTTGCTATGTAGCGATTGGAAACATCATCAAAAACATAGGAAGATTGTTTACTATTATCTCATTTTAAAGTGACAAATCAAGCGAGCCTCTGTACGGCTGTGGTCAATTACGCTAAATAATGGATATTTATTAGCACAAACTTATCAAAGCTTTGAGTTAACTTAGATAATTGTAATAACGCTTAATTGTCTCTTTAATCAGGTTCAACTATCAGTCATTTTCAGCCATTAATCGTTTTTAAAGATTAATAATGTTAAACCGCTACTTTTTCAAAGCGAGCGATAGATTCAACATGACCCGTATGGCAGAACATATCCATCACGCCAGCATGAGTCAGACGATAGCCTTGTTCTAACAATGCTTTTGTATCACGAGCAAGAGTAGCTGGATTACAAGACACATAAACAATGCGCTCAGCATTAAATTTTGGCAAATATTGCATAATTTCCCAAGCACCAGAGCGCGGCGGATCAATCAATAGTGCGTCAAAGCCTTGGTTGGCCCATGGCTTATCAGTACAGTCTTGAGTCAAATCTTGACTATAAAACTCAGTATTGTTGATACCGTTGCGACGGGCATTGTCAGCAGCACGTTCGGTCATGGCCTCACTGCCTTCGACACCGACTACTGAGCCTGTCTCGCCAACGAGGCGCGCTAATGGTAAGCTAAAATTGCCCAAACCACTGAATAAGTCTAGTACGCGTTCGCCTGCTTTTAAGTCCAATAAGTCACAGGCAAGCTTGGTCATCTGACGGTTCACCGATAGATTTACTTGAGTAAAGTCTGTAGGGATAAATTCAAAAGTCAGATCATACTCTGGCAATTGATAATATAAACGCCCAAATTGCTCGCTCAAATCATCAGCGTCTGTCAACGCAATACGTTGGATGCTATCAACGCCTTTCGACTGCAAATATAGCTGCCAATTACGCGCCGCGAAAAAGACTTTTAGTTTGTCTATATCGGCATCTGACAACGGTTCTAAGTTACGTACGATGAGCGCAACTGGCTGATTGCCATCAGGTAGTTCTGGCAGTTGCTCACCCATTGCAAGCTCAAGCTGAGCAATCTTGTCACGGCTCTCTAAGGTGCTAATAAGCGTTTTTAGGTTTTCAATCTCAAAACCAATACGTGGATCTAGGATATGACACTCATTTAGCTCTGCTAAGAAATTACTTGAACGCTCGCGGAAGCCGACAAGCGCGGTTTCTTTTTTAACGACATAGCGTACGCCCAAACGTGCTTTGGTACGATAACCAAGACGATCACCGACCACAGGAGGGAGCCAATTTTCAGGTTCCGCGTTGGCTTGATGCATTAGCATTTCAGCCAGTACCGACTGCTTAAAGTTTATTTGACCATTTGGTTGCCAATGTTGCAAGTTACAACCGCCGCAGGTACCGAAATGCGGGCAGGGTGGTACAGCACGTTCAGGGTTTGGGTTGGCAGTTATACTAATGGCATCGCCTTCTTCAAAGCTAGCACGGCTGTTGGTTATTTTTACTAAGGCGCTTTCACCGGGTAGAGCAAAGCTAACAAAGATTTTTTTACCATGCTTGTCTTCAGCATGACCTTCAGCAACGTCAAAACCATTACCATACACAGCAACACCGCGACCATCATGTGATAAGCCATCTATATTGAATGGAATTGGCTCTGCGTCTTTTAGGCGACGACGTGTCTTTGATGATGGCTTTGATTTTTTCTTACTCGGCGGAATGACAATCGTTTGGGTGTCGTTTGTTTGAGCGTTACTGCTCTGCTCTGCCATATTAGATGCTGTAAATGTTTTTGAATCGGTGGGTTGCATAAACCTGCCTTAATAATAAATAACTAGAAGAGGGGAATAAAGAACTACTAATAATGCGAATTCTATAATTCAGGTGCAGATGACCAGTCAGCGATAAATTCTTGATGTCGCGGACTACCGTCAGCTTGGGTATACTTTGCCAGATAGTCATAGCTCTGCTGCTGCCAGGCATCAAAATCTTGTGAAGACAACTGTCCTGTTAGACGTAACCAGCGTAAATAAATAAGCCAAGTATTCATGACATCAGACTCACAGTATATAGATAGGGTCTGCCAGTCACCGCTACTAACAAGCGCGCCGACCATGCTACCATCTACGTCAGTTTTACCGGGTAATCCGTACAGACTTGCGACGACATCCATGGCTTCTCGGCGACTAGCACCATACTGGCTAAACCGATCCATCAAGTCCAGATGACGCGTATGAAAGCGATTAACATAGTTATCAAAGCGCATGTTTTTAATACGCTCGCCTTCTTCGAACAGCCATGGTGCTGACAAATCATATTGCATAGCACGATATATCAGTACAGGTATGTCAAAGCCCGAGCCATTCCAACTAATAAGTTGCGGCAATGTCTCAATGTCATTAAATGCTCTAAAGAACTTGGCTAGGATTTCTTTTTCACTAAATTTATCGGCAGTCAAAGAAAATAGCGATAACTTACCATCCTTGATGTACAGAGCTGAGATACAGACAATACGCTGTAGTGGCAGGCGCATAAAGTCGTGCCCTGCCTCTTGTGTACGTATGGCTGTCAGCGCGCTTAAGGCATCTGCATCGTTGAGATCGGCCAATTGCGGATAGATACGGCGTGCTGCATCGACATCGGCGACAGTCTCGATATCAAAAACCAATATAGGGTCGGATGGTAGCGCTTGTGACATAGATAATCCTGACTATTTATGAGCTTATAGTTAATTCATTATAAAAGAATAACAACACTGACCTTGCTTGAAGTATTACGTTTATATCTGCACTTGGCCGCTTTGCACTTCTTTTAAATTAACGATACTAAATGGTATTTCTTATGCATTAATTAACTTCTGCGTCATTGTCCGTATTGCTATCGTCAACGTTATATAAACCCGTTGATAAATAACGATCGCCACGATCGCAGACAATAAAGGCAATAACAGCATTAGGATTTGCTTTTGCCACTTGAGTCGCTGCCCATGCAGCTGCGCCCGAAGATACCCCAGCGAAAATACCTTCAGTTTTAGCCAATTTACGCATATATACTTCGGCAATACGCTGATCGATATCCATCACTTCGTCAATCAAATCTGCATCAAAAATACCTGGCATATAAGCTGCCGGCCAACGGCGAATACCAGCAATCGAAGCTTCTTCGTCAGGCTGTAAGCCGATGATTTTGACGTCTGGATTTTGCTCTTTTAAATAGCGCGACACACCGGTAATCGTACCTGTCGTGCCCATTGAACTTATAAAATGCGTAATTTTACCTTCTGTCTGTGCCCATAGCTCCGGGCCTGTAGCCAGGTAATGTGCTTGGCTATTATCAGGATTATTAAACTGATCCAATACCACCCCTTTGCCATCTGCTTGCATCTGCAATGCCAAATCACGCGCAGCTTCCATACCTTCGTCTACTTCAATCAGCGTTGCGCCATAAGCAATCATGGCATCTTTACGCTCTTGGGTAGAGTTGGTCGGCATCAGCAACGTTATCGGGTAGCCACGCATCGCAGCGACCATGGCCAATGCAATACCAGTATTGCCGCTAGTGGCTTCAATCAACATATCGCCAGGCTTGATATCACCGCGCTGTTCTGCTTGATAAATCATATTAAAAGCAGGACGGTCTTTTACAGAGCCCGCTGGATTATTACCTTCAAGCTTAGCTAGTACTGTGGCACCATTGGCAATTTGCTCTTGCTCAGGCAGACGTTGCAGTTTTACCAGCGGCGTTTGACCAACGCAATCAGCGAGGGTAGTGATTTGAGTGATAAAGTTAGCATTTGACATGGCCGTAGTGGACATAAATTATCCTTTTCTATTTTTTAAATATGTTTTTAATGACTTATTTTTGATGGAAGCGCTGTTTTTATTGTTTGATCATAATTTTAGACAGTCGCTTGGGTTATAGGTTTACAGTGATAAGCGAGCTAAAAACGAAAGGCATTAGAGTGCGCTCTCATATGTTATGACTATGAGCGATATATTGTGGTAAATAAAAAGTGGCTTTATTATATCATTTTGTTTTCAGCTGCGCTTATCGCATCAAGGATTAATAGTCACTGTATCAGGTCAATATCAATGTTACGTTGAAGGTTGCAAAAGTAGGACCATTGCTTAAAGCCATATTCTCTTTAACACAGAGTGGTTGGCACTCTAATTATAACGTTATTCATCACATGGAATGCCTAACCAGAACTTATAGAATCCTGTTAAGATAATCTTGAGCTGTATATCAATTGTCTTATCAGAACCAATTACTTTATTAACAATTAGTGGCTTCATTAAAAATAGCGCCTTACCCAGATGCTCTGAGATGATGCGCTGCAAGTATCACAAATACTGACATTATTACGAAAATTCACGGCAAGAACCTTAGTAGAGAGTAGACCTAGCATGGCATATAAAAAACGTTTCGATACCAGTAGTGCTTATGGTCAGCTGATCATACTGGTGTTTTTGCCTATCTGTGTGTTGGCAGCAGTAGGCGGCATTTTGGTATTTCACGAAACCATGCGTGCAAGCGACTCGGAGCAAGAAGTATTGGCCGAAGCGGTACTTATTCGTTATACACCAGTCATAGCTGAACTGATTCCTGAGCTGCTAGAACAAGAGCGCCAGCAAGTAGGGAGTAGTGCTGAGAGGACCCAGCAAGCGGCAATGACGACGCTAGAGGGTATCCAAGATAAGCTTGGACGTATGCAATCCGAGCAGCATGTACAGCGCATTGCCATTATTAATGAAGGAAATCAAATATTAGCAACAGTCGGCTATGGTCTCAATGAAGAATGGCCGCTAATCAGTGATTCCGCAAGCTTTTTATCACAACGCCCAACGCCTGTAGGCACAGCGTATGGCAGTGTATTGGGAGAGTTTGAAGGGCAGACATTGTGGTTGCTCGTGGATATGGATAATGAGCCGCTTTATATTGCACGCTACCGTATTGCGATGGCGTTAGTGATTACTGGCTTGTTTACTATCTTGATTCTACTACTGAGCTTAAATATCTATTCGAAACGTTGGATTGCCCCCATTTATGAGCTGCGGTTGCAGTTGCAGCGTACCCATGTCGATAATTTATACCAACCTGTACCCGTTGAGTCAGATGGTGAGCTGAATTTATTACAGCAAGATCTAGTCAGAACATTGCGCCGCCTACATAGAAGCTTTCAAGAGCTCAAAGACCATGCAGAGCAAACGGAAGATGATTTACGTTTGGCATTTGATGAGATGGAGATGCAAAACATTTCTATTCGAAATGCGCGCGATGCGGCAATTTCAACCAGTCAAGCCAAGTCTGCATTTTTAGCCAATATCAGTCATGAACTGCGTACACCATTGAATAGTATCGATGGCTTTATTAACTTGCTGGCACGTCACGGTGAGCTTAATCCTGAGCAGGACTTGTATGTACAGACCATACGTAAGTCCTCAGCACACTTGCTCGCTTTGGTAAATGATGTCTTAGATTTTTCTAAAATTGAGGCAGGCAAGCTGGTATTGGATCGTCATGAGTTCGATCTCTATGACACTATTTATGATGTGGTCGATATGCTATCTCCTGTTTCTGCGGAGAAGGGTTTGCGCATGGCAGTGCTGTTTTACAATGATGTGCCGATGCGTATCAATGGCGATGCGTTACGTCTTAAGCAAGTACTGACCAATATCGTTGGTAATGCCATTAAGTTCACGGATAGTGGTGATGTGGTGGTGCGTGTGAGCTTAGATGACCACCGTGATAATTATCTGATGATTAGCGTGCAAGATAGCGGAAAAGGCATTTCTCTGGCAGATCAAAAAATGCTGTTCCAAAGCTTTAGCCAAGGTGACCCATCAATCACACGTCAGTATGGCGGTACAGGGTTGGGTCTGGTTATCTCCAAACAGTTAACACGCTTGATGGGCGGTGATATTGGGTTTTATGATAATGCTCAAGAAAATATTGCCAACCAAGGTGCGACGTTTTGGTTTCGCATGCCGGCCCATGTCGATGTGCTAGAGGCAGCCACTGGTCAAACGATTGAATTACCAGTATTAGCGCCACTGGCAAGCGAGACCGATGAATTTAATGTACTGGTTTGGATCAATCATACTGCTTCAATACAAGTGCTCAAGGCTAGCTTGCAGTATTTGCCAATTAAGCTAACTCAAGCCAACTCATTACCGGGTGTGCTGGAGTCATTAAAAGAGCATGGTAATTATTGGGATTGGGTCATCGTTGATGATGACACGCAAGACGATATGATGGCGCTTCTCAAACAAATTCGTCTGCATTATCAAGGCAAGCTTGCTGTATTTGGCTACCAAGTAGCTGCCGATCAAGCGCTACTCAACCGCTATCATGCCAACATACTGTATGAGCCATTAGACAAAAGACAGCTATATGCGATGCTCGATACGCAAAGCCGTAGTAAACCGCAAAGCCTGCAAGAACCACGCTGGAAAGGTGTCACGGTACTGGCAGTTGATGACCATTTGCCCAATTTACTAGTGCTTGATGCTCTATTAAGCGAGCTGGGTATTCAGGTAGTCACGGCGAGCAGTGGGTTTGATGCTATCGAGATTATCAGTAAACAGCAAACCAAAAACATCAAAACTGCCAAGAGCGATAAGCAAAGCCTATCGAATAAAACGCAACTTTCTAAAGCAGAAACACGTGATGAGATAAATAAGAAAACAAACAGCGCGTTCTATCATGAGGACACGAGCGCTGACGATAAGGCGGCTACTCAAGACAGAGATAATATTGATTTGATATTTATGGATATTCAAATGCCGCGTATGTCAGGTCATGAGGCGGCTAAGCAGATTCGAAATATCGAAAATGTGGACAGCCGCATTCCTATTATCGCTCTGACAGCTCACGGGTTAGCAGATGAACGAGACAAACTTATAGCCAGCGGTATCAATGACTATGTCGGCAAACCGATTAGCCAACCTCAGTTATTGCAAGTGCTACAGAAATGGCTTGGTCGTAAGAGTACCACACCACAATTGACCGCATTGCCCGATACAGATTTGCAAAGCTTTGGCTTACAGCATTCTGATTTGCAGAGTGATAATTTACAAGGTGCTAATGTACAAGGTGCTAATGTACAGAGTATCGACTCATCAGAAGCTGAGCTAACTGCTATTGACTCGTTGCGTGGTTACTCAATCAATGACAATGATTTATCGAACGACTTGCTCTCCAACAATGTAAATGGGCAAGAGACTCAAGCCAGTTCAGATATGTCTTCAGATACATTAACCGCTACTTATCCAATAATAAGAGGAGACGGGGTAGATCGTAATAGTACTTCTGTCAGTAGCGAGCCGAAAATTACCCGTCCACTATCCCTGAAAAAAATCCGTGATGACTATCTACGCGATAGTCAGCCTCGTGAAGGCTATAGACGAGATACTGCGCGTGATATTCAACCGCGCTATGAGAGCTTACGTCTACAAAAACAAGGTCAGTCACCACTACTACAATTAACAACAAAATCTATCGACAACTCTCCAGATAGAAGCTCTCAAGACCAAAGCTCTCATGATAGTGCAACTAACGCTAATTCGACTCTACACGAGCAAATCAACAATGACCTTAGCCAAAATAATATAAGCAAAAGCGATACCTCAAACATTTTAGATTGGCAAGATGCGCTCACTCGTTCAGCGAATAAACCTGAATTGGCGGCCAAGCTTATTATCATGATGATCGATACTATCAATGATGAAAAGCAGGCACTCATTCAGGCATGGGAAGCGCATGACCGCAATATGTTGGCACAAATTGCCCATCGTATATTGGGTGGGAGTCGATATACAGGTGTACCACAATTGCGTCAGGCTAGCCAAGATTTGGAAGATAAGTGCTTGCTGAATGTACAGCATACGACACCTGTGCAATTTGCAATGATTGAGCCATATTATGAGGCATTATTAACGGCGCTAGACAACTTGCAAAAGGTGGATTTATCTTCTTATCCGCAGCTTAATTATCATCGCTTAAGCGAAAATGACATGACGTGGAAAATGATATAAGTTGAAGATGAGGTAATAAGGTCAGAATCATTTAGGTCCAGAGAGCGATAGGTAGCCTCGTTAGATTTGCTTATCGCTATCAGCTAGACAAACTGTGTGTGCTGTATATGAAACTGACTATAGTATCGTGGCAGTCAGTTATTACTACGGTACAACAAAGACAAGCCTGCTAATATTGTGAATATCAGCACCATATTTATTTTATTCATTAATAAGGATTGTTATGAACGCGATTGCAAGTTACCAGTATGAGACCTTACAAGTTAGTATTACAGACAACATACTGACGGTTACCTTAAATCGTCCACATAAAAAAAATGCCATGAGTTTTCAGGTAATCAATGAGCTGATTAAGCTGGCAGGTCGTATTAGCAAAGACAGAACCATACGCGCGGTCATTCTAAATGGGGCAGAGGGGACGTTTTGTGCAGGGATCGACTTAGGGGACTTAAATCATCCAAAGAATACAGCATTTGCGCTTTGGGAGTTGATTAAGCCATGGCAAAGTGCGTTCCAACGGGTGTGCTTGGTATGGCGTGATCTACCAGTACCTGTCATAGCAGTATTGGAAGGGTATTGTATCGGCGCTGGGTTGCAGTTGGCGTTGGCTTGTGACATACGTATCAGCCATCCTGACTGTCAACTATCTATTATGGAAGCTAAATGGGGGTTAGTGCCAGATATGGGACTGACCCAATCGGCATTTGGAGTTCTAAGAGAAGACACTTTAAAAGAGCTCGCCATGAGCGCTCGTATCATCGATGCTAATGAAGGCAAAGAATTAGGCTTGATTAGCCATTGTAGTGAAGCACCTCTTGAACAGGCACAAAAGCTTGCTGCCGAGTTTGCAGAGCGCTCTCCTGATGCGGTTCTAGCAAGCAAACGCGTGATAAATGCGATGTACGATCAACCTGCTAAGACTTTATATAAAGAAAAAGCATGGCAGCTTAAAATGATGCTTGGTCGCAATCGTAAGCTTGCTCTTAGAAAAGCAAAGCAGGCCAGCACCTTATTTGGCAAACGTCAATTCCGCTAAATTTTTGCTATCAGTAAATTTTCTAGTGTTATTTTCGTTTGATTCATTCTAATAAAAGAAATTGCTACCTAAGAAAACCAGACATATTTTGATAAATTATTTTGACGATTTTTAATTGTTAACGGTTGTTTCGCCATTATCTTATAGCCATTGAAATGCAAGCAGATAGCACGATATAGCATTGTCTGCTTGCACCGATGTGGGTAAAGATGCACTATTGTTGTTAAAGGTATCTATTTTGATTACTGGATAAGCCAGTAAAACGAGAAGAGCCTAATTAATAACTTGTACAAGCAATTAAACGTCGAAAAATAAAATATCAAAAATAATAGCCACTATATAAAACGGTCTAAATATGTCTGCTTCAAAACCCTCCCTTCCAAACAAACCTATCGCTTCTGAACGAGTGCGCTCTGCTGATTTGCCTGTTGCATGGATTATGATGCTTGGGCTGATGGTTGCGGTGGGCCCATTATCCATTGATATGTATCTGCCAGCGCTACCATCGATGGCCGATGATTTCGGTGTTTCAACGGCCTTTATGGCCAACTCTGTCCCTGCATACTTTTTAGGTTTGGTATTTGGGCAACTATTTTACGGACCCTTCAGTGATCGTGTTGGCCGTGTCAAACCCTTATATATAGGTATGACGTTATACGTTATCGCTTCTATCCTTTGTGCGACCACTGACAATGAGTACGTGCTTTTTGCAGGCCGTACTTTACAAGCATTGGGCGCATGTGTCGGTGCAGTAGTTACTCGCGCTGCGATTCGAGATCGTCTCACTGCCAAACAAACGGCAAAAGCTTTTTCCATCATGATTTTAGTGATGGGCTTAGCACCCATATTGGCACCATCGCTTGGCGCGCTATTCTTACAGTTTTTTGATTGGCACTCTATCTTTTGGTTCTTAGCTGCATTTGGCGCTCTAAACTTGCTACTTACTAAGTTTTTCTTTTTTGAAACTTTGACAGAAGAAAATCGCAACGTACGCCCTGCAAGAGAAGTGCTCAGTCAATATTGGGATTTATTAAAAGACCCGACTTTTAACTATCCAGCAATTGGTGGCGGGTTGTTAATGGGAGCGATGTTTGTCTATATCAGCTCCGCTTCAGAGCTAATCATGGATACTTATGGCGTCTCAGCGACACATTTCGCTTGGTTGTTCGGAATGAATGCGGCGGGTTTTGTCGGTTTGACTCAGTTGAACCAATGGCTTACCAACCGCTTTCGAATACTAAGTATTTTGCGATTTGGGGCAATGATGCAGGTTATCTCCGCGGGCGTGCTATTTGTGACTGGCTTACTTTTAGGGACGGATGCTTGGTTGCCACTGGTGCTGGCTTGTATTTTCTTTTGTATCGCAGGACTGGGTCTGACTCAGCCTAATGCTTCTGCAATTGCGCTCGCTTTTCAGAAACGCCGTGCTGGTATGGCAAGTGCACTACAAGGTTCGCTAATGTTTTCAGTCGGTATCTTTGGCGGGTTATTATTGAACCTGTTTCCAGTCAATCCAGTCCTCAAGGTCGGTATTGCTCTGTTCTCACTAATGAGTTTCGGTTCTTTCCTGATTTGGAAGATTGATCGTAATCTAAATTTGGACGATGCAGAGTAAAAGCATCTCTATTTTAAGTTAACTGTATTTTGAGAAGCACTCATACGTTCACAGCGTATAAGTGCTTTTTTTGTGTTGAATAATTATTCAGTTAAGGATCAAGTCTTATAGAGACTTTAAGTAGCAACGGTTATCAGACTTTAGTAAACATAAGTTGTTCCGAATTATATGCTGTATTTTTTATATATAACTAACTCTAAATAATGACCAAACATAATTATTGCAATCATGAAATTAGGCAAGTACTATCTAGCGTAACTTTCTGTAAGTTAATATGTATAGACATTGCTTAACCTTGCTAGAATGTCAATTAATTAAAATGTAAAACAACGTTAGGTTTCAAGGATAGATTATGAAGCAGTTATATCGAGCGTTACCGATTTTATTGAGTGTGGGCCTATTTGGCTGTGGTAATTCTGCTACTCAAGAAAATGCAAGCGCCCCAGTAAAGGAAAATACAGATAGCTTTGTGAGTAAGCTACCTGATACAGCGCCAACATTGAAAGTTGCCATGACTGGTGATTTGCCGCCTTTTTCGTTCCAAGATGACTATGGCAATATGCAGGGCACTGATGTTGATTCAATTCGTGCTATTGGTGAAGAGCAGGGGTTCAAAGTCGAGTTTTATAAGGAAACTTGGCAAGACATGTTCGATAGCGTCGAAACAGGAAAGCGTGATCTAGCGATTTCTGGTATTTCTTACAAAGACGATCGGGCAGTGAGATATGGTCTATCAACACCATACTTTTTCAACCCAGCTACTATCATGTATTTGGAAGGTAAGTTCGATATAAAAGGCTTAAACGATATAAAAGGTCTAAAAGCAGGTACGTTAGAAGGCTCTAAAGAAGAAGACACACTAAAAGAGATGGGTAGTTCAGTGGAGCTAATTTCGAGATCTACAGCATTTTTGGCGTATCAGGATTTGGTTCAAGGTAATACGGATGTCTTCTTGTACGATATGCCAGTCTTGCAATATATCGTCAAAGGCTATCCTGAGCATAAAGTGAAAATTGTACCCTATGAAGCTGCAGATGCACCTTCAGCCCAACAAGTGGTGCTCATGGCAAAAGAAAATACTCAGCTTATCAAAACGGTTAATGAAGGTATTGCCAAACTAAAAGAAAAAGGGACATTTAAAGAAATTGAGGCGCGCTGGTTGGGTGAAGCTGACCCTGCTGAAAAGAGCGACTCTGACACCAATACTAAGCAATTGAACTAAGGAATTCTGAAGATGGCAACCGTACCTAATGTCGACAATAAGCGCTATCAAGGTCTGATTATTTCAATTGCACTATTTTTATCTCTAATCGGTGCTTTGCTAGCGTTCACGTTTTATACCTCAAACTTATTAGAACGAAACACGGCTTTAATTGACCAAACTAACCAAGTGGCAAACAGTGCACAGGCAGTAATTAAAGATCTTTTCGATTTAGACAGTAGTTATGGTGAGGATACTAACTCTCCACACATACAACGAGTGCTAAGCCGTTTAGAACAAAATACTGCGCTAATCACTAGCTCGATTGCTGCTATTGAGCAAGGCAGTACAATCACAGATGCAGAAGGTAATAGCTATGACTTGCCAAAAATTGATAGTCAAGCACAAACCAATATTGCTGCGGCCAATGAGCAATGGAAAGCGCTAGAGCCTAAGATTCAAACATATCTAAAAGATGCTGATAATATCATGGTAACGTCTGCTGATGAATTGACGCAGGCCGTTGAACAGGCGAAAACATCAAGTTTGTTTATTAACGATTCTTTGGATAATTTGACAAAAGACGTGTTCGATAGTGCACAACGTCAAGCAACTACCATTCGTCTTATTCAGGTGCTTGGTGTTGCCGCTATCTTTACCTACTTCCTAATCTTCGTATTCTTCTTTGTACGTCGTCTACGTGAGACGGATGCTGAAGCACTTGCCGCTCGCCAAGAAACGCAAGAGATTATGGAAACGGTAAATACAGGTCTTTTCCTACTGGATAAAGACTTGAATATTGGTCAACAGCATTCTCGAGCGCTGAACAATATCATCGGTTCTGATAGCTTGGCAGGGGAAAACTTTACCAATGTTTTGCGTGGCCGTATCTCTGATAAAGACCTCAAGACCACCCAGCAATTCATTGAACAGCTCTATAACCCTCGCGTTAAAGAAAAGCTGGTAGATTCACTTAACCCGTTAAACAAGGTCATGCTGCATAACTTATCTGACGACAAGAGTCTTGATAATCGCTTCTTGGATTTTAAATTCTCACGTGTTTATGACAATAAAGACATTGCCCGTATCTTGGTCAACGTGAACGATGTATCAGATGCAGTCTACTTAGAACAGCGCCTAGAAAAAGAGCGTTCGCAAAACGATATGCAGATTGAGATGTTAACGACTATCTTGAATGTGAATCCAAAGATTATTAATGAGTTTATTGGTAATACCCAAGCACATATCGAGAAGATGAATAATATCTTAAAAAATCCTGGTAGCTCACAATATGAGCTTGAAGGTAAATTAAAAGCTATTTATCGTGAAATGCATAGCTTAAAAGGTGAAGCATCAGCACTAAAACTACACAGCTTTACGAAGATTGCTTCTGATGCTGAAGACAAGTTGCATGCATTGCAAAACCAAGGTCAGTTGTCTGGTAATGACTTCTTACCATTGGCGGTACATTTGGATGATTTGCTTAGCTTATCGAATACAATTGCGACATTGGGTGAGCGTATCAACCGCTCAGCACCGACAGCAGCTAAGTCGTCAACCGTACAAGCACCAGTCGCTACTCAAAGTCCAGTAGCAGACCATGCAGCTAGCAATGCTGACTTCGATGGTGGGCTAGATATCGACTTAGACAATGAAGCAGATGACGATTTATTGTCTTTTTACAATGAGTTTACAAAAGAGATTGCTGCCAGACAAGGCAAGCGAGTACAGCTAAAAAGTACGACGCTGACCCAAACCAGCATTCCGGCGCATCTTGCAAAGCCAATCAAAGAAATCAGTATTCAGTTGCTGCGTAATGCGGTAGTCCATGGTATCGAGTCGCCAAGTGTGCGTCATGCTACTGGCAAAACTGACATTGGGACCATTGATTTGGAAGTACAGGACAACGGTTCAAACTTTATGTTGGTTGTGCAAGACGACGGACAAGGCATCAACTACGACAGCATCCGTAATAAGCTGATTGAAGAAGGTCGTTTCGGTACGGAAGAGGCAAATCAGCTTAGCAAAGGTGACTTGCTCAAACAGCTGTTCTCTTCTGGATTCTCTACCAAAGAGCACGCAGATGAAGATGGTGGTCGCGGTGTTGGACTTGATATCATTAAAGCAAAAGTAAAAGAGTATGATGGCAAACTTAACGTAAATAGCGAGCTGGGTCAGATGACGCGGTTTGTCATTACTTTACCTAAAGCTTAATCAAAATAGTAATTATATTGTCAGGGACGACAAGCATTTCATTAAAGGTAGTAGATAAGTTATGCATAAGTTAATGATTGTTGATGATTCAAATATTATTAGAAACCGTATTCAGCGCGCATACGATTCAGGAAAGTTCATGTTGGTTGCGACAGCGACCAGCGGTGTTCAAGCCATCGAAAAGTTCAATGTCCATCGTCCTGATGTGATCACTATGGACCTAACCATGCCACAAATGGATGGGCTAGAGTGTATTGAAAAAATCATCGCGATTTATCCTGAAGTACGCATTTTAGTGGTATCAGCGTTATCGGATAAAGCCACCGGCATTGAAGCACTGTCGTTAGGTGCTAGCGGATTTTTGTGCAAGCCTTTTTCGGAAGAGAAGCTTGTAGAGTCTTTGTATGAGCTGATACAAGACTAATACCATTCATCGACCAAAGCAGATGTCATTATGAAAGAGCAAAAGCTACAGATTTTTTTAAGTATTATTAGTAATTATTTTGACCAGTTTGGTGGAGAAGAGCTTATTGCTGATACTCCTTACTTACTAGAAAACAAACAGCCAAAAGTCCACGATTATACGGGCGTGATTGGTATATCTGGTGGCCAAAAAGGCGTGGTGTATTTTTCGGCGACGCGTGACTTGCTGTCTTCAATATTAGACAGCATGGGCGAAACCGATAAAAGTGAAGAGAACTATGTAGATCTGGCTGGGGAAGTGGCCAATACCATCGCAGGCAATGCACGCAAAGAGTTTGGCTCAGAGTTTCATATCTCTGTACCATTTGTGTTCAAAGGTGCGCCGCAAAGTATTGTATTGCCGAACGATGAGCGTTCTTTTATCATCCCCATCACTTGGCATTCTCAAGTAGGCGAGATTGTGGTTTGCTTGCAAGACTAATGCTGCTACGTAATACAGATGGATATTAATATATTATGGTTAAAGTAGAAAAATTGGGTGTGTTTCTAAGCTCGATCAATGCGTTTTTTGCGCAAATCGATGGCTCGGAAGTGTCAATTGATACCCCTTACTTGAACAACAACAAAAGCGCGATTGGCTTTGATTATAGCGGTGTCATTAAGATATCAGGGCCTTTGGAAGGCTGCGTCTATGTCAGTGCACCAAGCGTGATGTTGCGAGAAGTCATCAAAGTGATGGGCGAGCCTGACTCTTCAATCACGATGATGAAAGATTTGTTGGGTGAAATGGCCAATACAATCTCAGGTAACGCTCGTACAGAGTTTGGTTCAGAGTTTATTATCTCTCCGCCGCACATTGTAGAGAGTGCGCCAAGCGTGTCTTATTTACCTAAAGACCGTCAAAGCTACATCACACCATTTACGTGGCGTGGTTACAAGGCGGTCATTGGTATTTGCATTGCATAAGTTATAGTCAATCACTCTGTAAACGAGTGATAACTATAAAAGAGTGACGGCGGTAACCCTGCTTGAAAAATAGCTGTTAAAAAGACAATCATGAAAAAAGCGATGCAAATGTGTCGCTTTTTTTGTTTTATTATCGCCATAGTTTGTTTTTATCTTATTGATACGCTACGAATAAACTGCTGGAGATTCTAAGACGTTATGTGATAAAATACAGCGCAGCTATTTTTTATAATTCACTTTATAGTTTAGATTTGGGCATTTGCTTCAATCTAGCGATAGCTTCTTTTTTAAACCAACCAATGACACACACATCATGGCAAAAAATTGCTGGGTGTTTGGCGACTTGATTAATTTGTGATCTGTTAGTGCATTACTAATGAAAACTAACTGGTAGCAGATGCGTGTCGCTAAATAGGCTGTTTTTGTGATGTGGAGGCATAACCCAACCAATAGGATATATTCTCATGGCTACAAAGAATCCAACCAAAATCGAAATGCGCGACTTACTACAAGCAGGCGCTCACTTTGGTCACCAAACACGTTTTTGGAACCCAAAAATGGGTCCATACATCTTTGGCGCACGTAACAAAATCCATATCATCAACTTAGAGCACACCGTAAAAGCGTTCAACGAAGCGTTGACTTACGTAAACGGCCTAGCTGCTAAGAAAAACAAAGTATTATTTGTTGGTACTAAACGCGCTGCAAGCGGTATCGTACGTGAGCAAGCAGCTCGCGCTGGCATGCCATACGTTGACCATCGCTGGTTAGGTGGTATGTTGACTAACTGGAAAACTCTACGCCAGTCAATCAACCGTCTAAAAGAGCTAGAAAAGCAAGCAGAAGACGGTACTTTCGCTAAGCTAACTAAGCGTGAAGCGCTAGAGCGTACTCGCGATATGGAAAAACTTGAGCGTTCACTAGGTGGTATCAAAGACATGGGCGGCCTACCTGACGCTATCTTCGTAGTAGACGTAGATCACGAAGCTATCGCTATTAAAGAAGCCAAGAACTTGGGTATCCCAGTTATCGGTATCGTTGATACTAACTCTAGCCCAGACAACGTTGACTACATCATCCCAGCTAACGATGATGCTATCCGTGCTGTGACTTTGTACGTAACTTCTATGGCTGATGCTATCATCGCTGGTAAAGAATACGCACAAACTCAAGCTGGTGGTAAAGCTGAGCAAGCACCTGCTGCAACTGAAGAAGCGCCAGCTGCAGAAGAAGCTGCTGCAACTCCAGCAGAATAAGTAGCTGACTTAAAAAGTTTAACTTTGTAAGGATGTCTTGATAGTGTATCTATCAGCATCCATATAATGTTTTGAACAGCGTATAAGCTCATAATAGGCATGATGTAGTTTTACTCGTCATGCCTTGTTATTGAATAAAGCCTTATTAATAATGCCATGCGTATAAGCGAGTAGCTATTGGGCGAGTATTATCGCTCCTACTGGTCATATCGCTATATTGTAGAGATGTTATTTATTTGACATCATTGATGGCTATATTAGTAATCGTTCAAAACGAGCTGTCTGCTAGATTTTAAGTAATACGAAGATATCGAATAGAAATACAGCATTTAGAAATACAGCACTCCTATACATAACTATACTAAGGTGACTCTTATGACAGAAGTAAAAGTATCTGCCAAAATGGTAAAAGAATTGCGTGACCGTACTGGTCTTGGCATGATGGAATGTAAAAAAGCGTTAGAAGAATCAAACGGTGATGTTGAAGTTGCCATTGATAACCTACGTAAATCTGGTCAAGCTAAAGCAGCTAAAAAAGCGGGTAACATCGCAGCTGACGGCGCTATCATCATCGCTCAAGGCGAGAACAAAGCATTCTTGTTAGAAGTTAACTGCCAGACTGATTTCGTTGCAAAAGATGACAGCTTCACTGCATTTGCAGAAAAAGTTGCTAACCTTGCACTAGAAAACAACGTAACTGACGTTGCTGCTATCTCTGAATTGTCTTATGGCGAAGGTCAGACTGTTGAAGAAGCACGTGTATCTCTAGTACAGAAAATCGGTGAAAACATCCAGATTCGCCGTGTTGAAACCCTTGAAGGTGCTAACATTGCTGCATACCGTCATGGTCTACGTATCGGTGTAGTTGTATCTTTTGAAGGTGGCGACGCTGACACTGGTAAAAACCTTGCTATGCATATCGCTGCATTCAACCCTGTTGCTGTAGATGACGAAGATGTTGCTGCTGATGTATTGGCACGCGAAAAAGACATTATCGAAGCAAAAGCTCGTGAGTCTGGCAAGCCTGACAACATCGTTGAAAAAATGATCGAAGGTGGCCTACGTAAGTACCTAGACGAAGTAACTTTACTACGTCAGCCATACGTTATGGACAACGACAAAAAAGTTGGTGAAGTCCTAAAAGCTGAAGGCGTAAAAGTACTTGGCTTCAAACGTCTAGAAGTTGGTGAAGGCATCGAGAAGAAGCAAGAAGACTTCGCTGCTGAAGTTGCTGCAACTCAGGCTGCTAACAAGTAAGTACCAAATAGTGTTGGATCAGGCTGTGAGTCCTTGATTGTAGCTCACAGTTTGGCTTTATTACTCTTAATGCATCAAGATATAAAGCATCACGATATAAAGCATCCAGACATAAAAAAGCCCATTAATTCGTTAATGGGCTTTTTTATGTCTGACTTTTAGATAACTGGCTTAGCGTAAAGCAGCATAGGCTGAGTTGGCATAGCTGGCACTATTCACATTGCTGCTAGTGCCATAACTGACATTTTGTAAGCCATTATTGGTACTGGTGCTACTGGTTTGATTGTTAGCACTGATACTTGCACCAAAAAGCCCTGCATCGTTCTTATACAAGCTATGATAACGGCTCATTACTCTTTGAACATAGTTACGTGTTTCTTTGAATGGAGGGATGCCACCATATTTATCGACATTGCCTTCGCCCGCATTGTAGCCTGCGACAGCATGTTCGACATTGTTATTGAAGCGGCGCATGAGCCACGCGATATATTTGGCTGATCCTTCGATATTATCTGCAGGGTTCCAAGGGTTGCTCACATTGAAGCGGCGCGCAGTTGCTGGCATCAACTGCATCAGACCTTGTGCGCCTACTGGTGAACGTGCATTTGGATTGAAAGCTGATTCAGTATGCATCATCGCTTTCATTAGGGCAGGGTCCACACCGTTGCGCTCAGCGGACGCACGAATGTAGCTGTCGTAAGAGTTGCGACTTCCACTGTTGCTAGCGGCACTGCTACCATAGCTATCGCTGCTTCCGTCATACATCTTAGAGTCTTTATAATAAGTTACTTTTACTTTTTTCGTGAACTTATCAAAATTTCCACTAGGATTGACGTTGGTCAACAGCACTTGTCCACCTTTGTCTTTGTAGATATACATGTTGCCTGCATTGGCAGCGACAGAAAAGGTCGAAAGAGCAATGGCACTTAGTAAAAGGGGAGATAAGCAGCGAGTCATCAAAGTAGCCGTATTTATCATAGTAAAATCACTTTTTATCGAATAACAGCAAATTATTTTGCCTACATATGCGTTGATTTAGGCGCTTAAGCGGTTACTGATTTTGCAGAATTATTTAGCCCACTGTGAGAGCAGCAGCTGAGCAATTATTACTTTCAATAAGGAACCACTTGCAATAGATACAAAAAATAATAGTTGCTTACTATAACATATAATAACTTTTTGACGCATCAGATTGACAAACTAAGTTGTAAAATCAGATTTTTATTATTAAATAACCTTAGATAAATCAATATGCTAACTTTTCTAAGTGATTTAATGAGCCATTTGTAGTAGGTTTTTTGAGTTGATAAATTTAGACAAATAAAGTGTCTCAATGTTTTAAGAAATAATAATGACATTTGAATAATCGAGGTGATTTTCAATCTGACATTAACAGTAGATAAGCCTATTAATGGTTAGGTTTTTAAAAATATAAGAGTAGTTTAGGTAGGCTTTCAGTGATGACTAGATACCGATAGCACTGATAAAAATAGGCACCCAAACCGCGGTAACCAACCCGTTCACTGCCAAACCAAATGCAGCATAACGTCCTGCTGTATGACTGATTTGCCAAGCTTCTACTGTACCAAACGCGTGAGCCGCTAACCCCAGTGCTAGACCTTTAGCACGGTCGTCATTGATACCGCGGAACAAAAAGCGAGCGACCGTACCACCTATCAGACCTGAGACGATGATAATTAGGTTAGCCATTGCCAGTGGTGCTTTGATTAAATCTGCGACACTCAAGCCAATAGGCGTCGTAACAGAACGGGTAGCGAAAGCCAATAGGGTCTCATGACTGAGCGAAAATAAATAGGCCAGTGACATAGGCAATAATGCGCCAACGACACTAGCAATAGCGACAATTAGAGTGAGTTTTTTGACTGGTAAGCCTTTAAAATTCATCGCCGCCAATGGCACAGCCAAGAGTACTGTCACATATCCCAACAGATGATCAAATACAGGTTTTGCCGCGCTGTAATAGTTGTTGTAATCCCACTGCAGTAAAAATAGGAAAACAAGTACTAGGACAAGTGCGGTAATGACCATCGGTAGCCATGATAATTTACGTGCCAATACACGTGCAATTACGTGTGCTGCTAATGTCAATAATATTGCGGCTAGGGTTGCCATAAACACGCTGTCAAAAGTCATAATATTTCTCCGCAGCTCACGGCTGTCCCTTTTGCTCAGTGGTAGTCGTACTATCAGTGTTTGCAGCGTGATTGAGCCAACGATTGGCCAATAATGCTAGTCCCCACAGCGGTATGAGCGTACTAACGATCATCGTTATCATCACACCCAATAGCTCATCTCCTAGAGCAAATAGCAACAAGCCTGCACCAGCAGAAACGGGTAAGAAGGCAAACCCACTATCGACTAGTAAAGTATTACTGGCCTGTGTGAGCCAGATCGGTAATCCCTTGAGCAATCGCCACGCCATCAAAATAACAAACATCGCAACCAAACCGACAATATTGGCCGCTTTTTCGATGCCTGCCATTTGACAGAGAACAACCGCTGTTTCTCGGACAACGATAACCATGGTCAACGTTAGAATTAACGCAAGCCATAGTGGGAGATGGGGAGAGTGAGCAGACTTCATAAGCAATTCTGGCCAAGTCAGATATAAATGGATGGTGTACCAAACAAAGTATGTGATCACACCAAGAACACAACGTAAAAAATGATGCTATGCATACTGATGGTAGCAATGATTCACTTTCGAGAGATTAGCGCTATCTATCAATATTTGTTGAATGTATAACAGGCGATTATATAGAGAGTGGGGCAACTAATAAAGCCTATGCACCGTGACTGGTCATATCTAAAAAAAATAGACGATATCAATGGATATCGTCTATTCTATTTTAACGTACTATATAAGGGTCTGTGGGCTAACAGTATGAATCAAACGTTCATTCAACTACTGTCGCAAATGACTCACTTTAACAATAGTTCTTATTTTGCAGAAATGATCATTATTTTTCTGAATCAGCTTTTTCTGAGTGTAATGCATCAAACTCATCAAATGCTTTTTCCTCAGCCTCTGTCATAGTCGGCTCTTCAACGTCATCAACTTTTTCAAACTCTTCGAGTACCGGCATCAGTAGTGTTGCTTGTGCAAGCGGCAACACATCGATAGGTTTCAAGTTAGCTTGACCCAGTAGCTGTCTTAGACGGTCACTTGGCAAACGAATCGTCAGACATTCACGACCCGTATCGTCATAGCTTTCTTCTTCAATAACACCTAATTCATATAGAGTGTTTTTGAACTGTCCAGCATCATACGGCAAGGTCAAATCAAACGTCGTCAGTTTACCTGTCAACAGTTGCTGTACGGCAAGCGTTAGCTCTTCCATACCGAGATTCTGTCTAGAAGAAACATAGACGCGGTTTGGCTGACCTTCGCTAGCATAGCCGATATGTGCAGGCTCATCAGTCAAATCAATCTTGTTGTAGACATTGAGCACAGGTACATCGTTATCGATTTCTGCCAATACCTCTTTGACCGCCTGAATCTGCTCGTGCATGTCTTCGCTAGAGGAGTCAATGACGTGCAATAACAAATCTGCTTCTAGCGTTTCTTCTAGGGTTGCATGAAAAGACTCAACCAGCTCATGCGGCAGATGACGGACAAAACCAACCGTATCGACCAAGACGACACGACCAACTCCCTGCCAGTCCAGACGGCGTAGAGTAGGGTCTAGCGTCGCAAATAGTTTGTCAGCAGCGTAGATGTTTTCATCGACCAAACGGTTGAACAAAGTAGATTTGCCCGCATTGGTATAGCCGACCAGTGAGATGGTCGGTACGTCTGATTTTTGGCGACGGGCACGACCTTGCGCACGGGTCTGACGGACTTTTTCTAGTTTGCTCTTTAGCTGATTGACTCGCGTCTGTAGTAGACGACGATCGGTCTCAAGCTGGGTCTCACCAGGTCCACGCAGACCAATACCACCTTTTTGACGTTCCAAATGCGTCCAACCACGTACCAGACGTGTTGATAGATGGTTAAGCTGAGCCAGCTCTACTTGCAGCTTACCTTCGTAGGTACGGGCACGCTGCGCAAAAATATCCAAAATTAAACCAGTACGATCCAACACGCGGCACTTCACTAGCGCTTCGATATTACGCTCTTGTGATGGCGACAGGCTGTGGTTAAACAGTACGATATCTGCTTCGTGTTCGCGCACTAGTTCTGCGATTTCTTCTGCTTTTCCGCTACCAACGAAGTATTTGGCGTCAGGGCGCGAGCGTGATCCAGTAACTAATGCCAAACGATCGGCTCCTGCTGAATCAGCCAACAGCTCAAATTCACTAAGATCATCAGGATCTTGAATTTGGCGGATGTCTAAATGTACTAAAATGGCGCGTTCGCCACCTTCATGTCTTTCAAAATAATCCAAAGAGTATCACCTATTTAATAAAGTAAATGTCTCGCTATAATCAGCTCAATAAGCTTTGACGTAGCGTTCATATGATTATCTATATATGGTCTTATCACTTGATATTAAAGCGTATTAGCATAATTAGCGATGGTTTTATGTTACAGCGTTTGCTGCGGATAATTTTTTATAAATCTGCTTTATTACCCGTTTGTATAAAAGTCGGCACTCACTGAGTGAACAAGCTATCACTGAGTGTGCGAACTTTGTTATACTGGGCTCGTTTTTTGACTATTAAACACCCGTTATTTAATCATGAGGGCGAAGATGAGCCAAGCTAAATCAAGCTTTTCACTCAGACGACAGTTGAGCCGAGGTAGACAGGTTGCTGGTATGACCACGACTATGGTCGGCGGCATACGCGCGGCGAAGCGTATCGGTGCCTTTAAGCAGCCACCACGCGAAACCCTACCACGCTATATCCAGACATTCTGCCGCAAGATGGCAGGCTCTTTTGGGGTAAAAGTGGTAGAAGTGGAACCTGTAGAGCAGTTCCATGGCTTATGGGTATCGAATCACGTGTCATGGATGGATATTCCTGTCGTTGGTACTGTGAGCCCAGCGTTCTTTTTATCTAAGGCTGAAATCGGTGAATGGCCTGTGTTTGGCAAACTTGCCCATGCCGCAGGGACGCTTTTCATCGAGCGTGGCTCCGGTGATGCAAGCTCAGTATCGGTACAGATTGCTGACTTTTTAGCCAAAGGTTTTTCGATTATTTTCTTCCCTGAGGCGACCACCACCAGTGGCAAAAAAATCAAGCGTATTCATGGGACATTGCTCCAGTCAGCGATAGATGCTGATGTGCCTATCAGACCGATCATCATCGCTTATGTCAATAAAGACGGCACACTAAGCGACGCATTGCCATACTATGGTAAGCTGACGATGAAAGAAAGTATGAAAAAAGTGCTCGATAGCAAAAACGTGACCGCTTATGTATTGCCACTCGCGCCTATAGATCCAGAGGGTCGTAACAAAAGCGAGCTGACCAATTTATTGCAAGCACGCATGAATGAAGGGTTGGCTGAGCTGCACTCAAGAGTCCTTAGCGCACCAGTTGAAGACTGATTACTTAGAGTTGAGCTAGTTAGAGTTGAACTAGTGCAGCTAATCTCAGCCAGTTAATAAAAGGGCGCAAATCGAAACGATTTGCGCCCTTTCTTATAGGAGATTTAATAGAGCGAACTTAATATTATTTATCCAGCAGGCTCTATTAACATCCAGTCTCTATAAAATACCAACTATGGTGATGGATTAGGTTGCTGTGTATGCACCGCTTCAATCGCTTCTAATACATCTGCTGTTAGCTCCACATTGACACTATCGATGTTTGATTTGAGTTGCTCGGTCGTCGTCGCTCCAATGATGTTGCTGGTGACAAAGTGACGAGAGTTTACAAAAGCCAATGACATCTGCGCCATGTCCAGACCTGCATCAGCAGCTATCTTGGCATATTGCTCAGTGGCTGATTTGGCTTGCTCATTCACATAACGACCGAAACGATCATACATAGTCAGACGCGCACCAGTTGGACGTTTACCATCAAGATATTTACCAGACAATACACCAAAACCAAGCGGAGAATACGCCAGTAGACCAACGTTTTCACGATGGGCAATCTCAGCCATACCGACTTCGTATAAACGGTTCAATAGGCTATATGGGTTTTGCACGGTAAGTGGTGGAATTAGGCCGTTTTTATCTGCTTCCCATAGATAACGCATGAGTCCCCACGCGGTATCATTCGATAAACCATAAGCACGAATACGACCTTTTTTGATCTCATCATTTAAGGCCTGAATGGTCTCTAAAAACGGGGTTAAATCGTCTAATGACTGTGCTGCCATCTCTTCATCATAGCCGCGCTGACCAAAAAAATTCGCCTGACGCTCTGGCCAATGCAGCTGATAGATATCGATATAGTCTGTTTGTAGACGTTCCAAATTACCATCGATAGCGCTACTAATATGCTCGGCGTTAAAGCGCGTTTGTCCATCACGCAAAAAGTTCATTGGCGATATTTTACTAGCGAGAATGACTTTGTCACGCTGTTTGGTCTTGTTAAACCAAGTGCCCATAAAGCGCTCGGTATCACCTTGTTTGTCTTTATCTGGCGGTGACGGGTACATCTCGGCAGTATCCCAAAAGTTCACACCTTCACTGAGTGCCATGTCCATTTGCTCATGTGCTTGAACTTCTGTATTTTGCTGTCCCCATGTCATCGTGCCTAGACAGATTTTAGATACTTTTTCATCGAGTTGCGGTAACGTTTGATACTGCATATAAGTCTCCCTTTTAACTGTTTTTTATCAATATTTATTTTTAGATGAGTTGTATTTATTGATGTTTACATCAATTTGATACCAGTGACACCGGGTGGTGTGACTTTAAAGATTTTCACTTTGAATAATACGTCTTGTCCTGCCAATGGGTGGTTAAAGTCTACTTCGACTTGGTCTTCATCGATGGCGCTAATCGTACCGGGCAGCGTGTTTTTACCTTTATCTTCGAACTCAACCATCATGCCGATTTCTGGATTGTCAGCGACTAGCGCAAACTGAGTACGGCTAAAATGTTGGATGTTTTCAGGATTCCACTCACCAAAAGCTTGCTCTGGCTCAAGGTGTGCGGTACGGGTATCACCGGCGCGTAGATTCATCAGTACTTGCTCAAAACCAGGTAACAAGCTCTCATCACCAATGGTCAAAGACACAGGTGCATCACGATTAAAGGTTGAGTCGATGATGGTGCCGTTCTCTAGTGAAACTTCAAAGTGCAACTTCACAAGGCTACCATGAGCGATACGAGTGTCTTCGTTTGGGTTAATAAATTGAGATTGAGTCATAATAAAAAGCCATCGGTTGCTAGAATAGAAAATAATGAGTTTGATTAAAGTGTTTTTAATTGCAGTATTATAGTGTAAGAAATAATAAGCCATCTAAGACCAGATGTAAGCGTCAATAATGTAACGCAGATGGTGTACTATAATTGGCAATTCTAAAAGATATGAGGTGTCGGTAGTGAATAAACAACAAGGCACTGTCAAAAAATGGCAGGACGATAAAGGGTTTGGCTTTATTGAAACTGAAGCAGGCGAGTCTGTTTTCTTTCATGTGAGTGAGTTTAAGGCTAAGCGCCGTCCTGATATCGGTGAGGTAGTGGTCTTTAGCATTGGACAGGATGCGGAGGGACGCAAGCGAGCCACGCAAGTACAAGAGCTTGGGTTTGTGCAGCAAAAAATGGCACAAAAAAATCAGCAGATCCGTCAGCGCAATCAGAAACGGAGCCATCAGGCAGAGTTTGAAGCGGGCCAAAAGAAACGCTCGTTCCTTGGACTGGCTTTTTATGGTGTTTTAGCTTTATTAGCAGCGACAGATAAATTGAGCTGGCTAGTGTTCGGCTGGTACGTCGTGCTAGGGATTATTACTTATGGTATGTATGCCAAAGACAAAGCTGCTGCGCAAAGTGGCGACTGGCGTACGCCTGAGTCTACATTACATATACTAAGCGCGCTTGGCGGTTGGGTAGGAGCATTGCTCGCCCAAACGTATTTACGTCACAAATCACAAAAGTCTGAGTTTCGAGTGACTTATTATTTGACCGTCGTTGTGAATATGGCAGGGTTGCTATTTTTATTAGCAGGTGGCGGCTTAGAGACTGTGACTGATTTATTATCAGAGTTGCTATAAATGAGAACTAAGACACACATATGGATAATGTGATTATGAATACGTCAGGCTTCGTTGGTGGCACATTAGTACATACTGAAAAAGGTTTAGTACCAATAGAACAACTAAAAATTGGCGATAAAGTGTTGTCTAAGGCAGCTGATGGCTTAGGTGAGCTAGTTTATAAAGCAGTAACGAATACTATGGTTACTCAAAGCGTGTTGGTGAATTTGTTAGAATTATCGATTGCAATTGATTCTTCATTACCAATGAAGGAACAAATTGAACTTCAGAGGTTAGTCGATGATCAACCCTCAACTCGATTATTGATAACAAAAAACCACCCGCTATGGACTGAAGGCTCAAAGTGGACTCAAGCGAAGGAGGTAAAATCTCAAGATATTTTAATTAACAAAGACTTGATTAAATATTCGGCTGAGTCTGGCAATAATCCCTATGACACTACATCATTAAGACAAATTTATAGAACGGATAGATCCAATATTGGTTTCGTACCAAAATTCGATGAAGACGTTCCTGCTCAATATGGCAGTCTAATTGATTTAACAACAGGCGAGGAGCTTCAGAATAGCGTCACTTATCAAGCAGTGACAGACAAGTTATATGAGCATGATGAGGAGTGGGAGCAACGCCTATTAGAACAAACACCTGAAGACGAACGTGAACATGCTGAGTTCTTTGGCTTCCGCCAAGGCGAATGGAAAGATCCTGATACTATAGATTGGGAAGAGGGCGAAGGTTCTCTTACTATGACGGTATATAACATTGAGGTAGCAGATACTCATACTTACTTTGTCGGTGAGGCTGGTATTTGGGTGCATGAATAGAAATTGTGCAGATAGGTCAAATTAGCATACATATTCAATCGTCAGAAATAGTAAATAAAAAAGGTGGATTACGACTGCGTAACCCACCTTTTTATTTATAAGCTGAACGATATTAATAATAGTATTTAGAATTATTACCGTGGCATTTCACGCTTCTTTTCCAAAAACAGCATATCAATGACAATCAATAGTACACCGATAGATATACCGATATCCGCGATATTAAAAATCGGATAATGCCAAACATCAGCATAATGCACATGGATAAAATCAATCACATGACCATGTAGTAAGCGGTCGATTAAATTACCAACTGCACCGCCCAATACTAAGGCTAGGCCAAAAGATAACAGCGTGGCTTTGCGAGGCGCTTTAATCAGATAAATGATTAGAAACAGCGACATGAGTAAAGCCAGTCCTGAAAAAAACCACTTCTGCCAACCGCCAGCATCTGCCAAAAAGCTAAAAGCTGCGCCATAGTTGTAAGCCAATGTCCAATTGAGAAATGGCTCAATCACCGGCACTGGATCATGAAAGGTCAGCTTAGTTTCTGCCAGCCATTTAGTCCACTGATCGATAATGACAACAACCAATGCCAATACATACCATACAAAAGCACGACTGCCATTTGCCACCAGCTTTGGTGTCCTATTTGTTGACTTGGTCAGGCGACTTCTAGGCGTAGTCGAGCTGCCTGTGGTTGCATGAGCAGGCTTAGGCGAATGGTCAATCTCAATCTGCGGCTGCTGGTCATGCTGGCTTTCAGGTGAATCCGTTGGGTTAGGCATAATGACGTACCTCGCCAGCACCACTGACGTTGGTCACGCAGCGCGCGCATAGTTCAGGGTGTGCGCTATCTGTACCGATGTCATCACGAATGTGCCAGCAGCGTACGCACTTAGTACCAGTAGCCGCGCTTACTTGGACTACTAAATCTACAGCTTCTTCGGTATTAGTGTCGGTCGCTTCTTCTGTCTGTGCGATGCTATCAGCAGGCGCTTCGCTCATTGGCTTTAGTGCAGCGTTACTAGTAATCAATACAAAGCGTAGCTCTTCATCAAGCTTGGCTAAGCTCTCATACATAGCACCGTCAGCATATAGACTCACGTCGGCAGACAAGTTGGCATTGATGATTTTTTCGCCACGTGCAGTCTCGATATGTTTGTTTACCATGTCTTTTGCGAACATGATGCGCTGCCAGTCATCGTTGCTGATAGCGCTTAGCTCAAACGCTGGGAACTCATACCACTCTTGAGTAAACACATAGCCGCCCTTATCAGCATCACGTTGATTCAATACTTCCCAAGCCTCTTGCGCCGTGAATGACAGGATTGGTGTAATCCAGCGAATCAGCGCATGAGTGATATGGTAGATAGCCGTCTGCGCAGAGCGACGAGGCTGACCATCTGCCTGCGTGGTGTATTGGCGATCCTTGATGATATCTAGATAGAAGCTACCCAAGTCTTGCGAGCAAAACGCCGTGACGTGTTGCGTGACTTGGTGAAAGTCCATCGCATCGTAAGCGCTAATGATTTGCGCTTGTACGGTTTGTGCGCGCTCAATGATGAATTTATCAAGGCTAACCAATTCATTGATATCAATGCTATCAGTCGCTGGATTGAAGTCATCGGTATTGGCAAGCAAGAAACGTAATGTATTACGGATACGGCGATACATATCGATCGCACCTTTAAAGACCGTCTTACCTGCGCTCATCTCATAACGATAGTCGCTCGATGCAATCCATAAACGCAGCATGTCCGCGCCTGTTTTATTGATTTCTTCTTGCGGGGTGATGATGTTGCCAAGTGACTTACTCATCTTGCGACCGTTTTCATCGACCACAAAACCATGGGTCAATACTTGCTTAAACGGTGGGCGCTCATACATGGCTTCTGAGGTCAGTAGTGACGTCTGGAACCAACCGCGATGTTGGTCAGAACCTTCTAGATACATATCAGCTGGATTGGTCAATTCATCACGCTGATCCAGTACCGCAAAATGCGTCGTTCCTGAGTCAAACCAAACGTCCAATGTGTCCGTTGCTTTGTCATAGTCAGCGGCTTCACTACCTAAGAAGTCTTCACAGCTAGCATCGAACCACGCTTCTACGCCGCCTTCATTGATTTTTTGAGCTGCAGTTTCCATCAGCTCAAGCGTGTTTGGATGCAGCTCCCCTGTTTCTTTGTGCGTAAAGAAAGTAATCGGCACGCCCCACGTACGCTGACGCGAGATACACCAATCAGGACGACCCGTCATCATTGATTCGATACGGTTTTGTCCCCACGCTGGCGTCCAGTTGACTGTAGGAATATCAGCAAGCGCGCGAGCACGTAAGCCTTTGGTTTCCATGTTGATAAACCACTGAGGCGTAGCACGGAAAATAATTGGCGACTTATGACGCCAGCAATGCGGATAGCTATGCTCAATTTTGGTATGGCTGATTAGATGACCATTTTCATGTAGTGCAGCAATGATTTTTGGATTGGCTTTATAGATGTGCTCGCCTGCAAATACTGCAGCGCTATCTAAATAAACGCCCGTACCGCTTACGGGGTTTTCCACTGGTAAGTTGTATTTTAGACCAACGATATAATCGTCTAAACCGTGACCAGGTGCAGTATGTACCAGACCAGTACCACTATCAGTAGTTACATGATCGCCCAAAATGAGTGGCACTTGACGGTCTGCAATTAGTGGATGCTGGGCATGTAGGCCTTCAAGCTCGCTGCCTGATACAGTTGCTAGGATGCCGTTATTTTCTAGTTTTAGCTCACTTAACGCAGTTTCGACAAGATCCGCTGCGAGTAACAGATTGCCTTTTTTAGTAGCGACCACGCTATAGTTATGCTCAGGATGTACTGAGATAGCTTGGTTGGCAGGTAGTGTCCATGGCGTGGTGGTCCAAATAACAGCAGCGATATTGCCCGCTATTTCAGCCAATGCAGCTACTTTATCTGTACCAAGTACATCAAAACTGACATAGATCGCGTCAGAGACTTTGTCTTGATATTCTACTTCTGCTTCTGCTAGGGCAGAGCTACAGTCCAAGCACCAGTTGACCGGCTTCATACCGCGAGTCACATGACCATTGTCATAGATTTTGGCAAGCGCACGTACGATGTTGGCTTCTTGATGGAAGTTCATGGTCAGATAAGGGTTGTCCCAATCACCAAACACACCTAAACGCTTGAAATCTGCTTTTTGCAGTTCAATCTGAGTACTCGCATATTCGCGGCATAGACCACGGAATTCGGTCGCAGACACTTTTTGACCAACTTTACCGACCTTGGCTTCGACTTTTTGTTCGATTGGCAGACCATGACAATCCCAACCAGGGACATAAGGCGCATCAAATCCTGACAAGGTTTTTGATTTTACAATAATGTCTTTTAGTACTTTATTGACTGCGTGACCCAAGTGAATCTGACCGTTGGCGTATGGAGGGCCATCGTGCAAAATATATTTGGTTGCACCAGCACGCGCCTGACGAATTTTACCGTACACGTCATCCGCTTCCCAAGCAGCCAACCAATCTGGCTCGCGCTTGGCAAGGTTTGCGCGCATCGCAAATGGCGTATCCGCAAGGTTCAGCGTGTCTTTGTAATCTTGGCTTGGTGTGTCAGTGCTTTTATCAGTCATAGAAGGTATCTTTTTAAAAGGTAGGTTTGTGTGTCGGTTCAAAACCGGATACAAGGCTCGATGTTCAATGTAGTTCAATATAGTACTGAAGGTCACGCGGTATTGATAATGCTTAATTACTAATAGTAGGTATATTGCTCATCATAGTCGGTTTATCAACCATCATTTCAATAAATACCCATTGTCGCTCATTAGTCGGTAAGTAGTTACGTCAATAATAAATGGTAACGAGACGATTGCAACATAAAATATGCTAGTAAAAATAATTCAAAAAAATATTTAGATCGGCAGCTATTATATGACAAAAAGGGTAGGGTAAAAAGAGCTGTGCGAGGTCAGCCCAATTTTGTCCAATATCAATTGTTTATCTGTGTTGTATATCCTCAGCACGGACGTAGCTATAATCTCCTTACATAATGATTTATTGAAACATAAAGTACGACTCAAGTGCTAAAAAACAGATGCTAACCACAAGCGCAGTTTCAATGACCATAATGGCTGAATCCCTGTTAGTCCTTGTGTCATCTTACCATTCTCTAATACCACATAGGATGGTGTGACTTGTCCTTGCCAATCTGCAAAGATATTGCCTTGTTGATCATTTATGGTGGTGAAATCAAACCGATGTTGATCTAGGTAGCTGCGTAGCTCTTGATTTGAGCCTGACTGTACGGCAACAGTGACCACGGGATAATTATCTGCTGCTAACTTATTAATGGTGGGTGAGGTAAAGCTGCAGACTGAACACCACGTACCCCAAAAGTATACCAGCGTAGGCCGCTCATGACTCATCGCTGCCAAGTCGATAGTTTGCCCTTGATAATCGGTCAGTTGTAACTGAGGGTTGGCAGGCATGATAGGCTGTCGCCACCAATTGACCACGCTATAGATCACGACAAACATGAGACCATATAACATTATCGTTTTAAGTATCGAAATGATCTTTCGCTTCTTTGGCTTTACTTCTGTTTGCTCAGTATCAGTTGTCATGACATCTGCTTTTTAGTTTGTATATTGTTTTCAGTTATTTTCAAATAATGGCTTATCGTTACTGCTTATCTTATCGTGATTGCCTATATGATCATTGCACAAAGAGTAGACAGTAGATAAAAATAAACGGCTGAAAATCAGCCGTATTATTTATAAAGTCTACTATAAGTGTACTACGTCAACCGACCATAACTAACTACAATTAACTACGGCTTTTGTGCTCGGTTTTGTAATGGATCACCAATCAGTACGCTGCCTGAATTTTCGCGGCGCTGCTCATCACTTAACTTGCTCGCTGGAACTTTGGCTTTGCGCTTCCACTTTAAGCTGAACAAATCATCACGGCGATCGATTAAGTTATGTACTGAGCCTTCATGACGAACGTGAGTCAGCTTGTCCAAGTTTACATCAGAGAAGAACACCATCTCCGTGTTGGCAGTGGTCTCTGCCATAATCGCATCATGCGGGAACGCAAAGTCTGACGGTGAAAAAATCGACGACTGAGCGTACTGAATATCTAAACTCTCAACTTGCGGTAAGTTACCGACTGAACCACAAATCATCACATAGCATTCGTTTTCGATAGCACGGGCTTGCGCGCAGTGGCGGACACGTAGATAGCCGTTTTTGGTGTCAGTCCAGAAGGGCACGAACAAGATATCCATGTCATCAAGTGCCATCAGACGTGCAAGCTCAGGGAACTCAACATCGTAGCAGACCAAGATGCCGATACGACCCGCATCCGTGTCGAATACTTTGACTTCATCGCCACCTTCGATTACCCAAGCGCTGCGCTCATGCGGAGTAATATGAATCTTGCGTTGCTCTTCAACCGTACCATCACGGCGGCACAGATAGCTGACGTTGTATAAGGTATCGTCTTCGTCCAGTAACGGCATCGAACCGGTAATGACGTTGACGTTATAACTGACGGCTAAATGCGAGATTTCATTTTTGAACCACTCGGTATAACCCGCCAAAAATCGAATGGCAATATTTTGATCGGTTTCTTCGCATAAACCCATCAATGGCGCATTGAAAAACTCAGGTAAACAAGCAAAGTCTGAGTTGTAGTCAGCCATGATGTCGACAAAGAACTCAACCTGTTGCAGTAATTCTTCAGGTGATTCGACTTCACGCATCTGCCACTGGATACCACCAATACGAACCTCAGACTTGCGAGTATTAGGCTTATAGTCTTTAGGCTCGTAGTAGATATTTGCCCACTCAAGCAAGGTAGCAAAGCCCTTTGATTGCTTATCATCTGGCAGATAAGCGGTCAAAATACGTTTAACGATAAAGCCATTAGACAGCTGGAACGACAAAGCTGAATCGTGAATTTCACGGCTTTCAACGGCATCAATATATTCGCCTGGAGTCAGATCCTTGTGATTATGATAGTTAGGTATACGCCCGCCAGCTAAGATAGCGCGGAAGTTCAACTGTCGGCATAACTCCTTGCGTGCATCATAAAGACGACGACCGAGACGGTAGCCGCGATAATCAGGGTCGATGAGTGCATCTAAACCATAAATGGCATCACCTTCTGGATTGTCTCTAATGATTTCTTTTTGCCCAATCAAATCATCATAGGTATGCGGGTTTGAAAACTTGGCATAGTCAACGCGCATAGAGAGCACGATACCAATCAGCTGATCATGATCAAACAAAGCGATCTGACCTTCCGGGAAAGCATCAATCAAAGTATGAATGGTTGTCTTTGACCATGCGCCACCTAAGTTTACATAGACACGATCCATCAATGCTTTTAATTGTGGATAATCTTTTTTCTTAATCTCAGCAATCGTGAGGTGAAAGTCATCTAGTTTTTCCATCTTACTCATAAGTTTCCTGTTTTAAATAGCTATTGAATGTAGTGTGATTAAATAATGGGGTCATAGCACATTGGTGTGCCGATTTTTGTGCAAAAAATTAATAAAAACATTCCAATAGGAAGATATTGTCGTTACAATAATTTATTGCCGTATTTACAATAGGTTATGTTGATATCTTAGACCGTTTTACCCATTATATTTAGTACTGTTTTTGACTAACGTAGAGGGTTAAAGGATAGCGACTGCCGCATTCTATATCGCTTTATATCTATTAGGTTTGTGAGCACCGATAAGCGCCTAACTCTGCATTATCATTGTACCTGCGACTGTCTTGCTATTTATTATCTCAATATAGAATCTAAATAATATTTATCAGCACCTTTTGTTTTGCTTGTTATCATAGCAAGCTGTAACGGTAATAACAGTCTCATGTAGTAAATATTTGCTACGTTTTTGTGAGTCAATTTTTTGGTTCAACTCAGGCATAGTATTGTGTTGCTTGTTTCGTTTAGCCGTATCTCATCGGCTTCTTAGGATTATTTTATTATGCCTTTAAATCATACCAATAGAATCATGAAGTGGGATGACATAGATGACTCCGCTTTGGTTCAGTTGGTTTATGTCAGTACGCTGACTCTTGGCTCGCGTTTGAGCACCTCTATTTTTGATGAAGTAGAAGGCCACGCACGTAACTACAATCAGCAGCATAACATCACAGGCACGCTATGCTACGGCAATGGTCATTTTCTGCAATGTATTGAAGGTAAAAAGTCAGACGTATTTAATCTGCAAGAGCGTATCTTCGTCGATAGTCGTCATAAAAATGTAGAAGTGTTGCTATTACAAGTTATCAATCATCGCAGCTTTGCCGACTGGCGTATGCGCTTGCTGTTTTTGGAGCGTTGGTTATGGTCCCCCGCGACCAAAAAACAGGCCGTACAATTATCCCCATTTTTACCATTTGCGCCGCACGGCTGGTCGTCTGATCGGACCGAACAGTTTTTGCAAATTATCAAAACTTTTAATAGTCCACCCCATATTAAGGCGGCAGGTATTACTTATAATGCATTGGGTAATATGGTGCGTCATATCGCGGCACCGCATCAGGCATTTCTGATTATTCAAGGGTTTTTGAGCATATTACTGGTCGTCGCATTGATACTGTTATATTTATAGATTGTAGTTTTTGCGAATTATAAAGCCATAAAAAAGACGCTAGCCTCTCGGGTTAGCGTCTTTCTATTTAGGTTAAGCGTTTAGCATGCTCATCACATATCAAAAATCTTACCACGGTTCATAATGTTATTTGGATCGAATACTTTTTTGACTTCCTTTAGGTACTCAATCTCAGTTTCACTACGGCTATAGTGCAGATACGGCTTCTTCGTCATACCAACCCCATGCTCAGCAGACACTGAACCACCATATTTCTGTACCGTCTCAAACACATATTTATTGACGACCTGACACTCAGCAAAGAAATCATCTTTGCTCATATTCTCAGGTTTTAAGATATTGAGATGCAAATTGCCATCACCGATATGACCGAACCAACAGACTTCAAAGTCAGGATAGTTACTGCTGACAATGTGATCAATCTCTTCGATAAAGGTCGGTACGTGGCTTATCAGCACCGATACATCGTTTTTATAAGGGGTAAATACTGAGATAGTCTCTGAGATATACTCGCGCAGCTTCCATAGCTCGGCCGCTTGCGTGAGGTTTTGGCTCATGACACCATCAACCACCCAACCTTGCTCCATACAATGCTCAAATATGGCCATGGCTTTGTCCATGATTGGCTCATAAGGTGCTTCAAACTCTAGCAATGTATAAAACTTGGTACGTGATTCAAACGGCTCTTGTACTTGACCATGTGCCATCAGCTTATCAATCGCCACATCGTCAAAGAACTCAAACGCTGTTAAATCAATCTGTGCCTGAAAAGCAGAGAGTACGTTCATCACATCGTTAAAGCTGTCCATGCCAAGCACCATGACGTTTAAATCTTGTGGCTGACGTTCAAGTTTGATTTGTGCATGAGTGACGAGGCCAAGCGTGCCTTCACTACCGATGAACAATTGGCGCAAGTCATAACCAGTAGCGTTCTTTACCATGCCGCGGTTGAGATGCAAGATCTCACCTTTACCAGTGACAACAGTCAGACCCATAATCCATTGACGAGTCATGCCATAGCGAATGACTTTGATACCGCCAGCATTGGTTCCGATATTGCCACCGATTTGACTAGAGCCTGCTGAGGCAAAGTCGACAGGGTAGTATAGGTCTTTTGTTTCAGCGAATTCTTGTAACTGTTGGGTGACGACACCGGCTTCGACTTCAACTATTCGATCGGCAGGATAGAACTGTCCAATTTGGTTCATTTTATCCATGCTAACCACGATTTCGCCGTTGGCTGCGACGGCACCAGCAGACAGGCCTGTACGACCACCGCTTGGGGTTAGAACGACGTCATGCTCATTGGCAAGAAGTACGATAGTCTGTACTTGTTCAGTAGTCTTTGGAAAGACGATGGCAGCAGCAGCAGGAGCAAAGTGTTTGGTCCAGTCTTTACCCCAATGCTCTAAGCTCTCAGCATCAGTTTTGATTTGGGTCGGGTCGAAATCATGGGTATCAGTGAGCGTGCTCAAGATGGTTTGCACGGCATTGGTTTCGGATGTGTTTTGAGCGGTAGTTGGCGTCATGGTCAAATCTCAATATTGGCGTAAGCACGATGCTGGGGCTGCTTATTATATAGTGAAATAACTATAAATTCAGTGATGAGTCAGCTCGTAGAAGTAATAAGGGGGTGATAATTTTTACCTATAAGAAGAGGTAAGTAATAAATAATTGATTCGAACGGTTTCAAACAGAATAATTCACTATAGCATAAAAATTTTTCAGGCTTGATAACCAATAATTCATCTAATCTGCTAACATCGACCTCAAATTTTGTGTAAGATATCGGGACTGTTTTCGTTTCCTCCATCATAGATTATCCAACAGGTAATCTTATAAAACAATTATAGGACAGTTCTCATATGGCGTTATCACTACAAAAAGACAAAATCCGGTTTTTATTGCTTGAAGGTCTACATGACAATGCCCTAAAAGTATTGGAAGGAGCTGGTTACCACAACATCGAGAATATCAGTCACGCCTTAGATCAAGACGAGCTGATCGAAAAGATCAAAGATGCTCACTTTATCGGTATTCGTTCGCGCACTCAGTTGACGCGTGAAGTACTTGAGCACGCACACAAGCTTATCGGTATTGGTTGCTTTTGTATTGGTACCAACCAAGTAGATCTAGACGCCGCTCGTGATCTTGGTATCCCTGTCTTTAACGCGCCATTCTCGAACACTCGTTCGGTAGCTGAGCTAGTATTGGCCGAGGCTATTATGCTGTACCGCGGTATTCCCGAAAAGAATGCAACCGTACATCGCGGCGGCTGGGGCAAGTCTGCGACCAACTCACACGAAGTGCGTGGCAAGACTATCGGTATCGTCGGTTATGGTTCTATCGGTTCGCAGCTGTCTGTCTTGGCAGAGAGCTTCGGTATGAAAGTCATCTATCATGATGCTGTGACCAAATTGCCACTAGGCAATGCGGTACAAGTTGGTAGCCTAGAAGAGCTATTATCAACGGCTGACATCGTGACATTGCATGTACCTGATGTGCCAAGCACTCGCTATATGATGAAAGCTGAGCAGTTCGCTCAGATGAAAGAAGGCAGCTACTTTATCAATGCGGCTCGCGGTACGTGTGTTGAGATTGATGATCTGGCAGATGCGCTTGAGTCTGGTAAAATCTTAGGCGCGGCTATCGATGTGTTCCCAAAAGAGCCAAAATCAGCTGACGAAGAGTTTGAGTCACCACTACGTAAGTTTGATAATGTGATTTTGACGCCGCATATCGGTGGTTCAACACAAGAAGCACAGGCCAATATCGGACTGGAAGTAGCAGATAAGTTTGTTAGATACTCTGACCAAGGTGATACAGCGACTGCGGTGAACTTCCCAGAAGTTTCTATCCCGTTCAAAGAAAACTCGCATCGTCTACTACACATTCACAAAAACGTGCCAGGCGTACTTTCTCAGATTAACCGCTTATTTGCTGAAGCTGGCATCAACATCCTAGCGCAGAGCCTGATGACAGAAGGTGATGTTGGTTATCTAGTGATGGATGTCGATTACAATGATTCAACAGCTGCACTAGACCAATTAAAAGATGTGGAAGAGACTATCCGCGTACGTATTTTGTTTTAAGTCATAGTGATCACTTATTCATAAAAAAAGAGGCTAATTAGCCTCTTTTTTTTTGTTCTATAACTGGGCTTTTATATAGACGTACGCTACTATTAGCTTTCAATTGTTGGTTAAATAATCGCTTCTCGATTTTATAGGAACTTATCATGTCAATAGCTTTGGGTTTTTGCACTGTCTCAAACGCGCAATTAGAAAGTATCATCAGTGGTGAGATTGATTTGCACGAAATGCGCGCCAACAATGACAATCAATATGAAAATGTCATTCAAGCTTCCTTTGAGTTTTATACTTTAGAGGTAATGGATGTTTTGGGTAGCGGCGAGTATCCTATATCTAACGTTTTATTTTTGGCAAATCAAGATACTGAGCTGTATGAAGAATATGAAGGTGTGCTTTACGATAACGATGTCGTAGCGCAGATTTTCTCAGATTTCAAAGAGACCGACTTGGATGACGTTATCGCAGATATGGGCTATGCCGATGATGAGGCGCTGCTCGAGTTATTTAAAGACGTGCAAAAATTGTTTGAATTTGCTGACGAAAAAGACATGCAAGTGATAGGGTTTACCGTTTAAATAATCATAAAAAAGGCAGGTTCCGCATCAGGCAACCTACCTTTTTCAGTTTGTCACTTTAGAATTACGTTTTAGATTTTGCTTGATTTTCTTCCGCACTGTGGCGGGCTTCCGTCTTAGCGGCTTTACGTTTTTCTATGACATCCATCACGTCACTACCAATATGAGCTTCGCCGCGTTGTTTTGCCAATTGCATTTGGTGCTCACGCTCACGGAAGCGGGCTTTTTGTTCATCAGTCGCTTTGTCGATACAGTGTGGGCATGACTCGCCTTTGATATAGGCAGGGCTTTGCATCTCATCGACAGTGATCGGCATACGGCAAGCAAAACACTGCTCGTAGCTGCCTTTTTCTAAGTTATGGTTTACTGACACACGGTTGTCAAAAACAAAGCAATCGCCTTGCCACATAGAGTCACTGGCAGGGACTTCTTCAAGGTATTTTAGGATACCACCTTCTAGGTGATAGACCTCTTCAAACCCTTGCTCGCGTAAATAGGCAGTCGACTTCTCACAGCGAATACCACCTGTACAGAACATTGCCACTTTTTTATGCTTGGTTGGATCAAGCTCTTTTGAAACGTATTCTGGAAACTCGCGGAACGTTTCAGTGTTCGGATTGACCGCGTTTTGGAAAGTACCAATTTGCACTTCATAGTCGTTACGCGTGTCGATCAAGGTGACTTCAGGATCTGAGATTAACGCGTTCCACTCACTAGGTTTGACATAGCGACCAACGGATTCCAATGGGTCAATATTTTCGACACCCATGGTGACGATTTCTTTTTTAAGCTTCACTTTGGTGCGATAGAACGGCTGCTCATTGGTATAAGATTCTTTGAAAGTAAAGGTGCCAATCGCTTCAATACTGCGCAAGTAGTCGAGGACAGTGTCAATACCTTGGCGTGTGCCAGAAATCGTCCCATTAATGCCTTCTGCAGCAATGAGCAGCGTGCCTTTGACGTCATTGCTTAGCATGGTATCTAAAATGGGCTCACGGAAGTGCTCAAAATCAGCAAAGCGGGTGAACTTATATAGCGCGGCAACGACGATATTATTAGTTACACTATCGTATACAGGGGCTGAATTGTTGTCAGTTATCACGGTTTCTTTGATATCACTATCTTGAGAGGTGCTCATGTCTTTCTCCTGCTGGCTAGGTCGCAAACCTAGTGCGTTGGTAATAAAAAAATAGATAGGTATATAACATTATCTCAATTGTGGAATTGATTAATGCGCGCGTAGTGTAGCAAATTTTGCTAGGGTTTTGAATAGTTTGAATAGTTTGAATAGTTTGAATAGTTTGAATAGTTTGAATAGTTTGAATAGTTTGGCTTGCTGCTATAAAAAACAAAAAAGCCCAGTAAAATACTGAGCTTTTTTTATATTCAATTAGTAGTACGAAAGTTAGAGTTTACTTACTCTGGAACCAAGTATCCGCTTTGCTACGGGCACTAGCAATGTCTGAGCTTGATAAGTTCAATGCCAACTGACCAATTTTGCCGCGAGCTTTGTTGCGGACTTTTTCATCTAGCATGCCATCACGGGCGGCCAAGTCATACCATTTATAAGCATCGACCAAATTCTTTTGCTTTTCATCTAACAATGCAAGCGTATAGCTGGCACGGTTATCACCACGCATGGCGGCTTTTTCTAACCAGCCACGGGCTTGTTGTAGGTTAGGCTGTACACCTTCGCCACGCAAATACATGATGGCAAGATTCAACTGAGCAGGAGCAACGCCTTGCTGAGCGGCTTTGGTATACCACTGGATTGCTTGTTGGGTATTTTGCGCAATACCTTCACCTTTTTGCAAACGCTTGGCCAGATAGAACTGAGCGTGATCGTTACCTTGGGCGGCACGACTAGACAACTCGCTCACAGGCATAAGCTCAAAACGTGAGGTATCAAGCGGTACGTTTGATATTAACTCAGCATTGGCTAAACCAGCACAAGAAAATAATGCAGTAAACAACGCAGCTTTTAATAATTTCATAGCAGCTCCAAAATTAGGCAGTTAATAAGCAAAAAAAAATTGTACCGCTAAACATTGTCTCGCTAAAGACAGTCAGACGGCGATAACAATTAGGTGGAATCTTGCGATATGAACTTACCTAATCATTAGCAAAAGGGGGTTGTCATCTCTAAATCAGAGATTTCACCCTAACTGATTAGACAAACGGTCGTAATAGTGGGGTGGCTGACAATATTTTGCTAGCTTAACACCCAAACTTACGAAACTCAAATACTAATTACAAGGTCTAATAGACGTTTGTACCTGATTGTCCTTAACAAAATCAGACAGTTACTAAAAAATTATATTAAGTTAACAATCTATTAAGGTTAATATCAGTACTTACAGCACTGTTTAGTATTCTATAAAACATAAAGACAGCTGAGAATTTATCGGTTATTTCTTGGTCACTCGGTAGATAGCGACGTCTGCTAATAAGTTAGGCGCTTGTCTTATTAACGCCTTCATCAAAGGTGTATGACCTTTTTCAGAATCACTAACCGCAAAACGATTAATAATATGAATATCATGCTGCGCACATAATAGTTCAAAATCTTTAAAGGTACATAGGTGAATGTTTGGCGTGTTATACCATTCGTAAGGCAGCGCTTCAGAAACAGGCATCATACCTTTTAGCCCTAAATGAATACGGTTTTGCCAATGCGCAAAGTTAGGGAAGGTAATGACTGCTTCACGGGCAACTCTCAGCATATCAAGCAACAACTCGTCAGGTGCTTTTACTGCTTGTAGGGCACGTGCCATGACGACCGTGTCAAAGCTGTTATCAGCAAAGCGCGCTAGACCATCGTTGAGATCCTGTTCGACAATTGATAAGCCATTGCCAATTGCCTCATTAATTTTGTCTTCATCAATCTCTAATCCATAACCTGTTACGCCTAGTTTGTGCTGTAAGTGGGCAAGTAGCTCGCCATTGCCACAACCTAAGTCCAGTACATGTGCTTGCGGCGCAATCCAGCGCTCTGCCAGTTGGTGATCCATTCTCATGAGCGTTCTCCTGTGGCTGAGCGGCTAGGGGTAATAAATGGCGCAGTCAAAAATCCTTTGACCGCACCCATGTAGCGAGGAATATCAAACAAGAATGAGTCATGTCCGTGCGGCGCGTCAATATTGATATAGCTGACTGGTTTACCAGTGGCCATCAGTGCATCGACAATCTCTTGCGAGCGCTCAGGTGCAAAACGCCAATCAGTGGTAAATGACACGACCAGATACTGGCATTGTGTATGGGCAAAGGCCGCTTTGAGCGCAGAAAGCTCTTGCTGACGATCAGACTCAATATCTTCAATCGTCGTGACCGCATCTTCTAATTCACTCTGTGCATTGGCTTTGCTAGATTCGACTGACGCCGCGATTGAGTCTTCTATTTGCACTGCCGACTCTGGAGAGGCTTTTGCTACGGTTGATGGGTGGTCGCGTATTGGATAGTCGCGCGTCGGATCAAAGTAATCTAAGGCCTTGGTCATAAGCAGATAAGTATTGGCATCGAAGTTTTCACTAAAGCGCTCGCCTTGATAGCGTAGGTAGCTTTCGACCTGAAATTCAACATCGTAGCCATACATGAATTTACCTGATTTTAAATCACGGCCAAATTTGGCTTTCATCGCGTCATCAGTTAAATAGGTAATATGTCCAACCATACGCGCCAATATCAGTCCGCGACGAGGATAAGTGCCTTCTTGTATATAGCGACCATCTTTAAAGTCAGGATCGGATAATATAGATTGGCGCGCTACTTCGTTAAAGGCGATATTTTGAGCAGATAGCTTTGGCGTACTGGCGATAACCACACAGCGCTTCAATCGCTCTGGATAGTCAACAGACCATTGTAGCGCTTGCATACCACCCATTGAGCCGCCGACAATAGCGTGCCAAACGTCGATGCCTAAACGATCTGAAAGCATTGCTTGAGTTTTTACCCAGTCTTTGATGGTGATCAGCGGAAAATCAGGGCCATACACTTGTGGCTCATGGCTGCTATCTGAATCAAGGCTGTCCGAACTAACACTATCCGAGCCAACGCTATCTGGATTAATAGTGGTAGGCCCTGTTGAACCAAAACAGCTGCCGATATTATTAACGCACACCACATAGAACTGATTGGTATCAATCGCTTTATTAGGGCCAATCATATTGTCCCACCAGCCTGCTTTTTTGTCATCAGCACTATGGAGGCCGGCTGCATGATGATTGCCCGATAACGCGTGGCAAATCAGAATTGCATTTGATTTATCGCTATTGAGCGTACCGTAAGTCTCTACCATCAAGTCAAACGAGGGTAGGGTACGGTTGCATTCTAACGTTAAGGGCTCAGCAAAATGAAAATTTTGGGGCGTAACGATACCTACAGACCCTAAATCACTGTTGGTATTGGCTGAGCTATTAGAGTGAGGTTGTGAATTAGGATGCTGGTCACTGGTATTATCAGAGCGTGCGTTCAAAGCTACCTCGCAAGACTACAATCATCAATAAAATAAAAGCAAAATGGCACGTTGCTAACAGGCTATTTTACCTACACGGTTTTTATAAACTGGGCCTGCCTATTGTATGGTGATGCGCGTTGGAGTACAACCATCGAGCGCGCCTTTCGAGCGCATCGATCATAGTTTTTATAGAAGGTGCGCTAGAAATGAATAACGAGTAAGCCGCCAGCATCAGGTAATCAAGAGTTAATAAATAGCAACTGCGTATCAAATTGTATAGGTGCGCTTTTAGCCCGCGTCATTAATAGATAAAATGCTACACTAATGAGGTGTCTATTCAACTGTGTCTTAACAGTATCGTCTCTTATTATTTTGACCTCACCCTTAATAACTTACTGCTAATAAAGTGCTGCTATGAAACCTAAATTGCCCCCACGTATTGCCGTTTTGTTAGTGAATCTTGGTACCCCAGATGAGCCAACGGCCCCTGCCGTACGTCGCTACCTCAAACAGTTTTTGTCAGACCCACGAGTGATTGAGATTCCCAAATTTCTATGGGCTATTATTCTGAATCTATTTGTCTTACCAAGTCGTCCTAAACGCGTAGCAAAGGCTTACGCGAGTATCTGGGAAGGTGACTCACCGATTCGTAAGATACTAAAAAGCCAAGTTGAGCTATTGGAACCACGTTTGGCTGATAGTGTGGCGCCATTTCGTGTCTCTGTGCATCCTGCGATGAGCTATGGTAATCCTGGTTTGCCTGACGTCATGGATGCGCTACGCGGTGAAGGGGTTGATCACTTTGTCATTCTACCGTTGTTTCCGCAGTATTCGGCTTCTTCAGGCGGTGCCGTATATGATGCGCTGACGAAGTGGACGCTCAAGCAACGCAACTTGCCAAACTATACGATTGTCAAAGACTACTTTGCCCATCCGCTATATATTCAAGCTTTGGCCAACTCTATTCGCCGTTTTCAAGAGAAGCATGGCAAGCCTGAAAAGTTAATGTTTAGTTTTCATGGTATCCCGCAGCCTTATGCTGATAAAGGTGATCCGTATCCTAAACGTTGTAAATGTACGGCTGCGCAAGTGGCACATGAGCTTGGCCTGGACGATGACGAATGGATTATCAGTTTCCAGTCTCGCTTTGGTAAGCAAGAGTGGGTTAAGCCATATACCGATGTGGTGTTGGAAGATTGGGGTAAGTCAGGTGTGCGCTCGGTACAGGTAATCAGTCCGGCGTTTTCAGCAGACTGTCTAGAGACACTAGAAGAGTTAGCCATTGAAAACCGTGACAACTTCCTTAATGCTGGCGGGCAAGAGTATCATTATATGCCTGCACTAAACCTTGATGAAACACATATTGAATTGCTTGAAGCGTTGAGCTTGCCTCTAGTAAAAGGTTGGGCTGGTACATTAGATGGCTGGGTTTAGATAATCGAAAGTCGCTGTTTCAGTAAGTTAAATAGTAAAATAAGAAAAAGCACGCTTAATATAGTTAAGCGTGCTTTTTTATGACTAAAAACTGTATTAACAGTTATGTTAAGTTCTAAAAGTCATCATCGTTGCTACGTTCAGCCGCTTCTCTATCAACAATATCCATCGCATCTGGATAATCGCTGTCATCAAGGTTATCCTGAACCAAAATCTCATCGACACGTGACTCATCGATATTTTGACGATGCGCAGGTGTTAGCCCTTGTGTCGCATCACTACCGACTTCTGAGTTGTTAAATCCCGCACTATTATCAATCACATCATCGTTATCAATGGTATGCAGCATAGGATTGTCCAAATCAACCAATTGGTTGTCTTGTTCATCCTGATTATTGTTATCTAAGTTATCTAAATTATCGACGTTGTCATTATTGTCACGACGATTACCGTCAATATGATCCATCTCTTCTGGTAGTGGGTTTTTTGAGTTTTCCATGAATAATTCCTTATTGTAGTTATTAGATGTCGCCATCATTAGAAGTAAAAATATCGCGCTGGCTTGTTAAAGCATCGCTCGTTGCGATGTAGATAATATGCTTCTCAGTTTGTACGCTTATTCAACTTTTCACTAGTAGTAAGGTGTGACAGGATGTTCAAAAAATGTAAGACAATGACTAGAACGCAAAACGGCTACTCAAAATGAGCAGCCGTAATTGTTTATGAAGTTTATGCTAAGTCTTTGTACGATAGCAAAGTCGCTACATAAGAAATCAAACTTATAGTTTTAATTATTGGCGTGGTCGAACTTATAATTTAACTTCTGTACCAGACATGACTCATAGTCAGCCAGTTTAAATCGCCATAAATAGGTCAATGCAATACCATAAATGGCAGTCTCAGCCAGCTCTTCGACAATTTCACCAAATGTATGCGGGAACATAATAGCGTTCTCACCCATGTATTGAATGATAGCCAGTACAGTAACGCTAAGATAGAGCGAAACTGGCACGTTTTTTAGCATTGCCCATAGGTAATGCCTCGAATAGACTAGCAAACCAAGCGCGACAAGATAAATAACGGTAAGGAAGCTGTCTTCCCACCAGTCATAAGACTGACCAAGCATCAAAAAATCGCTTGGAACCAGTAAGTCTGGTAGATAGTTCAACTCTCGACGAATGACAGAGACAAATATAAGTACGGCTGCTAGCCAAAAAGCCTTAATTTGTTTGACATGACTTTTCATAACATATTGTGAACTGCGCAATAGGCATATTATCAAAAGTATAATGCCAGGGACTTCAATGATGCCATCTGAACTCAAAATAACTGGCTCCTGCGTATCAAAAAGAATGTGTTAAAAACAAAAAAGTGAGCCCAAAGGCTCACTTTAAAGCAAAAATATTGAATAGTTAGTGTTTAACAGATGACCTATTATAAACCCCGTACCTAGATATTACTGTTATGAAATATAACTAACTGGTCATAAGTGATTGTTAATATAAACAATATATAATGACTCATTGTAGTATCAGTTATCAAAAACTCTCATATCTGCAAAATATATAAATAATCGTGCCTTACACGCTTGATAAAATGGCAGTTAGTGACAGTTAATGTCTAGTGCGCCTCATCCCAGTTTTGACCACTATCAGTCTCGACTAATAAAGGCACTGCAAAGTCGACATTCCAACCTTTTTCTACTGCTGTAGTCGTCAATACATCTTGCATAGCATCAGTAATCAGCTGGCTAACTTCGTCTACTTTATCGGCATCTACTTCAAACACCAGTTCATCGTGAACCTGTAGCAGCATTTTGGCTTGCTCTTTTGGCAGCACTTTATCAACGGCGATCATAGCAAGTTTGATTAGATCAGCAGCAGAGCCTTGTAGTGGCGCGTTAATCGCCGCGCGCTCAGCACCTTGCTTGACCATACGATTGCTGTGATTGATATCAGGCGTATAGAGCTTACGGCCCAATATCGTCTCGACATAACCTTGCTCATAGGCGCTTGCACGAGTATTGATCATATAGTTTTTGACGCCTGGATAGCGCTCAAAGTACATATCAATATAGTCTTGTGCTTCGCCGCGACTCATCTGTAGCTGCTTGGCAAGTCCAAAGGCACTCATACCGTATAACAGACCAAAGTTAATGGCTTTAGCATTACGTCGCTCGGTCGAGGTAACGTCTGCGACATCTTTGCCAAGCACTTCGGCAGCGGTAGCCGCGTGAATATCTAATCCTTCGTTAAAGGCATGGGTTAGGTTTTTATCACCTGAGAAATGCGCCATTAAACGAAGTTCAATTTGTGAATAATCCGCAGCCAAAATAACGCGACCTTCTGGGGCGATAAAGGCTTGACGAATGAGACGACCAGTCGCAGTACGAATGGGGATATTTTGTAAGTTAGGATCTGTCGATGACAAACGCCCAGTGCTCGTCAATGCCTGATGGTAGCTAGTATGTACGCGATCGGTTTCGCTATCTGCGACATTATCGAGTGCATCAGTATAAGTGCTTTTGAGCTTAGACAGCCCGCGATACTCTAGCGTAATATCGACCAATGGATGATCGATTTTTGATAGTACAGCCTCACCAGTCGAGTATTGACCAGACTTGGTTTTTTTGCCACCAGCCACGCCTAGCTTTTCAAATAGCATCTCACCGAGCTGCTTAGGAGAGCCTAAGTTAAACTCTTCGCCGGCCACTTCATAGGCGCGTTTTTCTAGAGCGATAATTTCTTCATCAAAGCGTTTTGATAGCTCGTTTAAGAAGGAGCGTTTAATCAAAATGCCATGCGCTTCCATTTGGCAAAGTATCTCTGCCGTTGGAATTTCTAGCTCATGTAGCAATTTGGCATTATTAGCATCGTTAGCCAGCTCAACGCTGAACACGTCAAATAATTGATAGGTGATATCAGCATCTTCACAAGCATAGTCGCTCGCGATATCGATGGCCACTTGGTCAAAAGTAACTTGCTTAGCGCCTTTACCTGCTACGTCTTCAAAGCTGATGGTTTGCGTTTGCAAATAATGACGTGCCAAATCATCCATACCGTGACGAGTAGCTGCCGCATTGATGACATAGCTGGCAAGCATGGTGTCCATTGCCCAGTTATTTGGCTGCTCATGTATGGCGCCAACTAGATCAATATCATAGTGAGCGAGGATGTGCGCATCATACTTTAGATGCTGACCGATTTTACCGATATTAGGATTTTCTAAGACAGGTTTTAAGCGAGCTAATACTGTATCGCGATCAAGCTGCTTGGCTATTAGCTCATCACCTTCTAGGCTATGCGTAAGCGGAATGTAATAGGCTTCGTGTGCTTGCAATGCGAAAGATAAACCGACGATTTGTGCATCACGCCAATGAACGCTAGTGGTTTCGGTATCAATGACAAAATGCGGAGCAGCTTCTAACAATTCGACCAAGCTATCAAACGCTGGCTCATCGAGTACAGTGTGCCACGCTTTATCATGGTTAGTACTGTCTTTGATGTTGTCAGTATTGGTCGATTGGAGCGATTTTGCTACCTGTGCCTGTGACTCAGTATTGGCTTGGCTATCAGCAACACTTTTAGAGCCATTGGCAGGGTGATTTGGATGATCGAGCGATGCCAGCTCATTTCTAAACTCAAGCTCATTATATAAGTCGCGCAATTCATCTATATGCGCACAAGGGTCGGTATTGATTTTTAGATCATTCCAATCTTGACCGATGGCTAAGTTGGTGACGATGGTGGCTAGCTTCCTATTAAAAGGAATATCGTCGACGTGTTCGATCAGACCTTTCGCCCCGCGACCTTTGATAAAGCCAATGTGCTTGAGCATGTTTTCGATATCACCATACTCAACGAGTAGGTCTTTAGCGGTCTTTTTACCGATACCAGGTACGCCTTTGATACCGTCAGAGGCATCACCCATTAGCGTTAAGAAATCGATCATTTGGTTTGGGTTAATACCGAATTTATCGATTACCGCTGGTGTATCCGTCACTTTACCTGTAAAGCTGTCTTCTAGTATTACGCAGTCGTTGACCAACTGCATCATGTCTTTATCACCCGTTGAGATGACCACATGATGGCCTTGCTCGACAGCGCGATGGGCAAGTGTACCGATGATATCATCGGCTTCTGCACCCTCGATCCGCAATAGGGGAATACCTAAGGCAGTGACCAAACGATGAATATAAGGAATTTGCTCTACTAGCTCGATATCGATGGGTGGACGAGCTGCCTTGTAATCAGCAGACATATGATGGCGAAACGTCGGTGATTTGGTATCGAAGCAAACAGCCATGTGAGTAGGATGATAGCGACGCATCAGCTTTAGTAGTGCGTTGAGTGTACCGCGTATCGCATTGGTGATTAGACCCTGCGAGTTTTGCATGATTTTTGGCAAGGCGTGATAAGTGCGGAACAGATAATAGGAGCCATCAACCAAAATAAAAGGTGGCTGATCTTTGTCTACATGACTGGTATCCATCAGCGCCACATTAGGCATGGTATCGAAGTTCGGTAGTGCTTTGGGGTCAAGCGCTTGGTGAGAGTTGTGGTCGTTATCGGTGGTATTGTCAGCTATGTCATCAGTCATAAAAGTCACTTATCAGCTATTAGATAAAAATATATACGCTTATTATAACGATAAAATCAGCGCGTGCCGAACTGCTTAACCGTTACGAGATGTTGTAACGATAATCTTTTTCACCAAGATTTCAAACAAAAAAAGAACCCAGACTAACTGGGTTCTTTTATAATTAATATATTTTTCATTATTAGTTGATAATGGATCTCATAATACGTTATTTTACTTCTGAAGAGACTTCAACATCGATATTACCACGTGTGGCTTTAGAATATGGGCATACTTGATGCGCTTTTTCAACTAACTGTTGAAACTCATCCGCTGACAAGTCTGTATTTTCACCAATGACATGAATTTTGGCTGCAAGCTTATATTCGTGGCCTTCGCCTTGTAGTAAATCTACTTCTATTGAAGTAGTCGAGTCAAATTTTGCCTTTTCCATCTGTTTGACTGCACCAAGTGCACTATCAAAGCAGGCGCTGTAGCCCATAGCAAAAAGTTGTTCTGGATTATTACCTTCTTTTCCGGAGCCTGGTGGTACCATATTGATTTCAAGGTCACTATCGCTTAAGGTTGCTGTACCCATGCGGCCGCCAGTAACAGTAGATTTGGTAGAGTATAAAGATTTCATGACACATCCTTTGTTGTGAGTTTTTATGTTTATATTTAAGTGGTAAATCTTAATATGAAACCTAGCATAACAAATCGCTCACGCAGCTCAGTGCATAGAGAGTAAATATATACTGCTAGTTTGTAAATGAGATTTCGGGCTCAGTTTTATTCGTTTTTAGATTTACAATCTTATCGTACAGTTGTCAAAGAGGTACAATAGCGGTAATGAGCCATATATACGTTATCAGTACGGATAATAGAAATCTGAATCATAAGGACATTGTTTGATGAATAGATGGATTGCGATACCTAGTGTTTGTTTTTTGACGACGCTCGCTTTGATAGGGTGCGAGGAAGAAGACGGCGCTTATGGGACAGCTAGTAGCAAGATTACATTGACAAGCTTTGCTAATAGTTATGATAGCAAAGCCAATGCTACGGCAATTGCGCGAATTGACGAGACGTATCGTACTGGTGCGCGCGAGATCAAAACAACCAATCTCATCAACAGTTATAGCAATCAAAGCCTGAATGATTTAGACAGAACCGTACTGGCAGATGATTTCGAGGGTCGACTTGAAAATAAAGACATCGAGGTTAATAATCGGACGGTCAAACGCCCCATCTATGAAAAAAACACCAATAACCAGCTAGAATACAAAACCACTTATAAGACGCTCAACTTATCGGGTTTGCGTGCGAACAGCTATGTTGCTAGTACAAACGTGAACAATAGATACGGTATTATTACCGACTTAAATAATTATTCTGAAATTCCGACCAATGTTGCTTTTCCTGAAGGGTCAGTTTGTTATATCCCTGTGGTAACCAGTGAGCGTTCGTTTTTGGCTTTTAATGATAAAAACAAGACTGGATACGCCTCCATAGAGAGGTGGATTGAAGTGGCCAAAACCCGCTTTAGTGCTGATAGAGATCATAGAACTTCTCAGTTCGGAGTGGGCATAGGCAATCAGCAACAAGCCGCGCAAGTCATGTTTTTCGAATACGATGATCAGCCTGCTTATGAATATAGCGGTGTTGAGTATGGAAAAGACGTCTATGAGGCAAACTATGTCGCCAAAGGTAGCACTGACCCGAACACAGACAGTCGTTTTGACGTAGTTGATTGTATAATCGTCAATGAAGTAGCTGGCGACTTCTTGGCTGAGCAAATAGAACGCTACTATTGAGATGGAGTGATGGTTATTAGTCGCGCTAATTAAGCAGGATAATCGCAATTTAAAAGCCCAAAAACACGCTTCGTTGAAATAACGGAGCGTGTTTTTTTATACGCTAATTCTGCACCCTGATGCTAAATCCGCTACAATACGCCCATTATTTATTTTATTTATTTAGAGTCACTTCTAAATCACATAACTGTTGAAGCTGAAAATTATGAGCGTAGATCCAAAGAAATTAAACAAAGAAGTTGCTAAGCGCCGCACCTTTGCCATTATCTCGCATCCCGATGCTGGTAAGACCACCATGACCGAAAAACTCCTGTTGTGGGGTCAAGCGATTCAGGTAGTGGGCGAAGTAAAAGGCCGTAAGACAGATCGTCATGCAACCTCAGATTGGATGAGCATGGAGCAAGAGCGTGGTATCTCGATTACGACGTCTGTCATGCAGTTTCCGTATAAAGACCATATGGTCAACCTACTAGATACCCCAGGTCACGCCGACTTTAGTGAAGATACCTACCGTACTTTGACCGCAGTGGATAGTGCGCTGATGATGGTCGATGGTGCAAAAGGTGTCGAAGAACGAACCATCAAGCTGATGGAAGTGTGCCGTATGCGCGATACGCCTATTATCTCATTTGTCAACAAGCTAGATCGTCAGATTCGTGAGCCGCTTGAGTTGCTTAGCGAAATCGAAGCCGTTCTAAAAATCAAATGTATCCCAGTGACTTGGCCTATCGGTATGGGTCAAGACTTCATTGGCGTCTATCATTTGACTGAAAATAAAACTTACTTTTATGAAAAAGGTAATGGCGGCAAGATGACGGTCTCTGAGACCAGAGAAGGCTACGATTATCCAGATATCCGTGAGCGTCTAGGACAGTTGATGTTTGACGCTTTCGAAGAGTCGCTTGAGCTGGTACAGATGGCGCTAGAAGAGTTCAGTGTTGAAGCATTTTTGGCTGGCGAGATGACGCCAGTATTGTTTGGCACGGCATTGGGTAACTTTGGGGTAAACATGGTACTTGATACCTTGGTCAAATATGCACCGCCGCCAAAAGCTCATCCAACGACTGAGCGTGAGGTATCAGCCACCGAGACAGATTTTACAGGCTTTGTCTTTAAGATTCAGGCCAATATGGATCCGCGTCACCGTGACCGCATTGCGTTCTTGCGAGTGTGCTCTGGTAAGTACGAGAAGGGCATGAAAATGAAGCATGTGCGTCTGGGTAAAGACGTACGTATTGCCGATGCTTTGACCTTTTTAGCAGGTGACCGCGAGGCGCTAGAAGAAGCCTATCCGGGTGATATCATTGGTTTGCATAACCATGGCACCATCTCTATCGGTGACAGCTTCACTGAAGGCGAAGAGTTGAGCTTTACGGGTATTCCGCATTTTGCTCCTGAATTGTTCCGCCGTGTAGTACTAAAAGATCCGCTTAAATCAAAAGCGTTGCAAAAAGGTCTACAGCAGTTGAGTGAAGAGGGTGCCACGCAGGTATTTATGCCGCAGATTAATAATGATTTGGTTTTGGGTGCGGTCGGTGTCCTACAGTTTGAAGTGGTCGCGCATCGTCTAAAAGAAGAGTACAAAGTTCAATGTACCTTTGAGCCAGTATCGATAGCTACGGTACGCTGGATTCATTGCGATGATGAAGTAGCATTGGCGAAGTTCAAGAAGAAAGCTCATGACCAATTATCAATAGATGGTGGTGGTTATTTAACGTACCTTGCACCATCACGTGTTAACTTACAGTTGATGCAAGATCGTTATCCAGAAGTGACTTTTAGCAGTACGCGTGAGCATTAAAATCAGCCACATCGCTGTATTGTTTATCTATTAAGACACGCTAGCCGTGTCTTTTTTATTGTCTGTTATTTATGTGATAAATGCGAGGAGATAAGCATTTAATTGTCAACAGAACCTTAAAAACACAAACAGTGTTCCTACAATACAGTGCAATTGTTACGGTAGAATGATAAACAACATTTTATATTTATAAAAGAGGACATATGCACACTACGACTCAAACTGATGATAAATCTATATCGGCTGATCTATTTTCGATAAAGGTAAGCCAGAGACGTTCAATTGCTATGTTGACTGGCAGCCTATTATTAAGTGCCGTTAGCATGTCGGTAAATGCAGGAAGTTTTATTAGCAGCACTGAATATCTACTGTATCAACTACCCAGTAATATACAAGAGACGTGTGACAAGCGTGATAACTGTCCAGAGATTGAAGTTAAATATCTCAAAAGCAGTCAAAACTGGATAGATGAGATTGCCAATGCCCGTATCGATAACTTAGTCGTCAATAGTCAGATGACAGAGTCAGCACCTATTAAGGGTAAAATCAGCGAAAAAGAAGTTAAAGATGCTCTTGATAGCTTTGTGAGTTCGCAATTCCAAGATATGCCTGATGATGTGTCATGGGGTTATAATCTGATGGTAGCGCCCAATTATCTAGGTCATGTCGATGACTTTGAACTGTTTGAGATAAGCTCTTACGTCTATACTGGCGGTGCACACGGCATGCCTTATAGCGAGTACCTAGTATTTGACCCAAGTACCAAAAAGCAAGTCACGCTTGACGATATGCTTATCTCAGGTAAAAAACCTCGTTTTGAGGCGCTTGCCTATGATGCGTATAAAGGATGGGTCAAAACGGTTGCCGAAGACGTGAGCAGTTATGAGAAAAACTGGCCATTTACGTTAAGCGATAATGTGACTTTGACAGATACAGGCGTTAGCATTCGTTATCAGCATTATTCTATCGGCCCATATGCTTACGGTATGCCTGTCCTTAATATCCCCTATAGCAAGCTTGATAAAGTTATAAAACCTCGCTTTATACCAAAGTAAATGCTGTATGGTGTTTGAGGAAAGTACTTAATAAACCGTGCTAGGCAAATATTATTAAAAAAATAGCGACAATACTTATCATAAATTGGCAGTAATATTTTAGAGTTATTATTTTTAGCATCATTGGATATTCAATAGAAAAATAAGGAGTTATAACATGACAAACGAGACAGACAGTATGAATACGGCAGCAAGTACAACTTGGCAGCTGAATGCATTGACGGAAGCATTAGGTGACCTGACACTGACGGTTAGTGATAGCTTATCTATAGGTCGTGGTAGTGATAACGACGTAGTACTAGGTAGCAAGCAGGTCTCTCGCAACCATGCAGTGCTCAGTGTGCTAGATGGTCAGTTGTACGTGAAGGACTTAGACTCTTCTAATGGCACGTTTATCAATGAGCAACGTATTGCAGGTAATGAATCTAGTCATCTAAAAGCAGATGATACGCTTGGCTTTGCAAGTTTTAGCTTTCAAGTGCAGGCATCTGCTGCACCTGTGACGACGTCAGAGAGTGAAACGCTAGCGCCAGTAGTCACAGAAGAGCCAGTAGCAGATATACATGAAAATGCTGACACAGCTGCCTTGACAGAAACTCCTGCTAGTGAGCCTGTGACCGAAAAGCAAGTAGTTGAGGAAAGCGTTCTTGAAGAAAGTTCCAGCAAAGAAGCTCTAATTGAAGAAGAGCCGATCATAGAGCAAACAGGTAATGAGCCAGTGATCAAAGAAACTGGTATCGAAGAAATGTTACCTGCTAAAGATGATACTGTACCTGTAGAGCCCTTACCTGTAGATGCCGGCTCAGATATGACCGAAGAATCAGTAACCCCTACGCACGAAACCGTTGAACCAGCTGTTGAAGAGCTAGCTACTGAAGAAGCCGTTGCTACAGAGCCAGTTGTCAAAAAAACAGGGATTGATGAAGTACTGTCTGACGCGGATGTGGCATCGCCTACGCCAGTAGAAGAAACGCCAGTTGCCACAGAGGTAGTAACTGACACATCTGTACCAATAACAACTGAAACAGAAGCTGGGACGACTACAGAGCCATCACAGGCAGCATCTACTGATAGCGCGCCAGTGGTAGAAAAGCAGCCAGCAGTGCATGAAGAATCAGTAATGCGTGAAGAGCCAGCAGTCCAAGACGAACACGACAAAACGACAAAAACAGAGTTACAAGAAGAAGCTGACCCTGAAGTTTTAAAAGCCAAACAAGCAGCTAGCGCCCAGTTTTCAGGCACGGCTAATTTAGGGCAGCCGCGCGATCTTGGTACCGAAGGCAACAATGCGATGGATCAAGAAATCAGCAACCCTGCCCATGCAGGTCATGTAGAGAAAAAAGCAAGCGGCGGCTGGTTTATATGGGTATTTGTGACCATTCTAATTATCGGTTTGGCCTTATGGTTGTTTAATATGGGCGGTGCATAATTCAATTTTACACTCGGTCTTTGTCGTAATTTTTGACAGAGGCCCTTGTGTGCCTACCGTTTTTTAAACAAATGACTCATTATAGCGTCGATATTTTAGCGAATATTGGCGCTATATTTTATAGAGCAGCTTATAGTTTTATTATTGCCTATAAGGTGCTAAGAGAGCGCTATTATGATGACTTTTGAAGAATACCAAGCTTTTAGAGATAGAGGCTTTAGTCACGCACCGTTAGTAAAAAAACGTCTGATGGATGCGCAGACTCCCGTATCTGTATTCTCCAAAGTACGTGATCTAAACGGCTCTGCCTATCTGTTTGAGTCTGTGGTAGGCGGTGAGCGCTGGGCACGATACTCCATGATTGGATTGGGTAGTGATCTGATTTTGCAGTACGCTGATGGCAATATGACGACCAAACGAAACGATCATATTGATACAGAGACAGTAGAGAATCCTTTTGATTACCTACGTGAGCTGATGGCGCAATATCATATGCCAACCGCTGAAGATGTGCCGACGATGCCGAGCTTTAGCGGCGGCCTAGTCGGTTACTTTGGATATGATATGGTACGTGTTATTGAGCCAAGTGTCGGCTTATCTGATGCGGCCAACCCAATGTCGATGCCAGATATGTGGCTGATGCTTTCGATGAGCATTATTGTATTTGATAATTTAGAGAATACGCTATCAATCATCGTCTATGCTGATTGCCAGTCTGAGGATGGCTACAGTTCAGCTATCCGTGAGCTAGAACAAATCGAAGAAAAGCTAGCAGAGCCATCCAATTTGCGCGCACCTGTAATGCCTACGCCTAAATTTATATCGCAAACAGGTGCCGAAAAATACTGTAGCGATGTCAATAAAATAAAGGATTACATTGCCGCAGGTGACGTCATACAGGTAGTGCCAGCGCAGCGATTGACAGCGGACTATACAGGCGACTCTCTAGCCGTCTATCGTGCGCTTCGCTACCTTAATCCGTCGCCTTATCTGTTCTTGGTGCATGGCTATACACTCGATGATCACAAACGCTTTGATATTATCGGTGCTTCTCCTGAAATCCTATCCCGTATCGAAAATGGCAAAGTGACGGTAAGGCCGCTAGCAGGGACACAGCAACGTGGCCGAGATGAAGCTGAAGATCTAGCGCTTGAGCAAGAGCTGCTAAATGATGAAAAGGAGACAGCCGAGCATTTGATGCTCATTGATTTGGGTCGCAATGATATTGGCCGCGTTTGCGAGTATGGCAGTGTCAAAGTCACAGAAAAGATGTTTATAGAGCGCTACTCACAAGTAATGCATATCGCATCTAACGTTGAGGGCACGATACGAGCTGACAAAGATGCACTAGATGTGTTTTGCGCTACCTTTCCAGCTGGTACGCTATCGGGTGCACCCAAAATCCGCGCCATGCAAATTATCGATGAGATAGAACCAGTACGTCGAACAGTGTTTGGTGGCTCAGTTGGTTATCTAGGTTGGAATGGTAATATGGACACGGCCATTGCTATCCGTACTGCGGTGATGCGCCGTGGTGAGATACATATTCAAGCTGGAGCAGGGGTCGTTGCTGATTCTGTGCCAGAAAAAGAATGGGATGAAACCAATAAAAAAGCATTGGCATTAATAAAAGCGGTAGAAATGGCCTGTAATGGCTTGCGTATTCGCTAATTAAATAGCCAGTGATATGGCAAAAATAAAGGCTGCAAGTAAAAAGCCAATTTATTGCCATATTTTTATTTATAAAAAAACCAGCTTAATCAGTGACTTAAATATTTATATTAAATTAATTTAAAAAAAGATGAAAAAGTACTTGCGCATCTCAAAAAATTTGATAGAATAGCCACCACTTTAAGAGAACAAGCCGACTTAGCTCAGTTGGTAGAGCAACTGACTTGTAATCAGTAGGTCGCCAGTTCGATCCCGGCAGTCGGCACCATCTCTCTTAAAGTAGCTTTTTATGAATTTGTCTTAAATGTAAGTCATTTTTGTTCAAAGCAACCTAAGGTGGGGTTGGGGAGCGGTCAAACCCAACAGACTGTAAATCTGTCGCGAAAGCTTCGAAGGTTCGAATCCTTCCCCCACCACCATATTTTCTAAAGTTTGTCATAGCGCCAAGCATACTCTCTATATCTCATAACTCTCGATTAGAGTTATCCTGAATAAGAGTAAATGCGGGTGTGGTATAATGGTAACACCTTAGCCTTCCAAGCTAATGACGCGGGTTCGATTCCCGCCACCCGCTCCATATATACACCATCGCAAAGCATAACAATAAATCATCACGAGAGTCAGTAATTATTGCTGCATCGTGATATTTTTTTTAGTGCAACTCAAAGGTTTCAATATACGCTCATATAGCTCAGCGGTAGAGCACTCCCTTGGTAAGGGAGAGGTCTCGAGTTCAATTCTCGATATGAGCTCCATTTATTGTTTATACCTTTTATGCTTGTTTTGCTATTTATATAACTTTGCGTCGATATCGAAATTATAGAATATTGAAATATATAACAGTAGTGCGGTAGACAATGATTCAAAGGTGACACTGAGGTGTTGCCTTTTAGTGCTGTCAGTATATTAATAAATATTGGTTTTGATGGTCTTATATAGAGAAGACTAAAACTAATAGGTCAGTATGCAGACATTAATACATTATTTTTTGCATTTTGGTTTTCCTCTTTTTATCGCGATTGCGTTTTTTAGAAGAGAGTGGAAAAAAGCATATCTGATTTTGCTTGCGACCATGCTGGTTGATATAGATCATCTGGTAGCACACCCAATATTTCAGGCAAATAGATGTAGCATTAATTTTCATCCGTTACATACTTATTATGCGATGCTAATGTATTTTGTTTTACTCTTTCTTCGTAAGCCTTTTAATATCATTGGAACTGGATTGCTGTTCCATATGTTAACGGATTTTACGGATTGTTTGATGATGTCGGTCAGCTAATATCGCGACCTTGCATATCAAGATAATTATACGGTTATAAGAAAGGTTATAATCAATCGAGCTTTATATCTACTAGCTAGAGAGAAGTTGATTTCGATTGAGAGATGTATGACTATTTAAGACAAGTCAGCGTATAATAACGGATACAAGAATTAGTTCGGAGCATTGTTTAAGCAGTGGTTCGTGCGGTTGATAGCTAGGTTTATGATGATTTAATTCTATTATGAGCCATTAAACAGCTTTTTATTGATCATTCA